>JAAZGT010000185.1 GCA_012511095.1 Alcaligenaceae bacterium | reverse complement strand
TTAACTGGTCAATATTTAAGCGGCGCTAGAAAAATCAGTATCCCAGAGCGTCGACCTATTAGCATTAATGGCCCACTACCTTGGTTACACCTCACTGGTGCTAAGGGTAATAACCTCAAAAGCGTGGATCTGCATTTACCGCTACAGCGTTTGGTCTGTGTGACTGGGGTATCGGGTTCTGGTAAATCGACTCTAATTAACGATACCTTAGCAACTGCCTTAGCGCGTAAGCTAAATCGCGCTCAAAGCCAATCCGCACCTTATAAGTCCATTAGTGGTTTAGAGCATTTAGATAAAATTATTACGGTTGATCAAAGCCCTATTGGCCGTACACCCCGCAGTAACCCAGCAACCTATACGGGCTTATTTACGCCCATTCGTGAGCTTTTTGCGGGCACTCCTGAAGCTCGCACAAGAGGCTATGATGCTGGTCGTTTCTCCTTTAACGTTAAAGGTGGGCGCTGTGAACACTGTCAGGGCGATGGTGTGATTAAGGTAGAAATGCATTTCTTACCAGATGTGTACGTACCTTGTGATGTCTGTCATGGCAAACGTTATAACCGTGAAACCTTAGAAATTCGCTATCGTGGTCTAAATATTAGCGATGTATTGGAGCTAACCGTAGAACAAGCTTTAGATTACTTCTCGGCAGTTCCAGCCATTCAGCGACGTTTACAAACCCTTAACGAGGTGGGATTAGGTTATATCCGTTTAGGTCAAAGCGCTACTACCCTATCAGGCGGTGAGGCGCAGCGTATTAAGCTCTCATTAGAACTCTCAAAACGTAGCACGGGTAAAACACTTTATGTGCTTGATGAGCCCACTACAGGTCTACACTTTGCTGATATTGAGTTATTACTCGACGTATTAAATCGCCTAGTAGATGCGGGTAACTCCATGGTGATCATTGAGCATAATCTCGATCTGATCAAAACAGCCGACTGGATCATTGATTTAGGGCCCGAAGGCGGTCATGGCGGCGGTCAGATTGTGGCCGAAGGCACACCAGAGGAAATAGCCAAAAATCCTAATAGTGTTACTGGAAAGTACCTAAAGCCTTATTTGAAGAAGTAATATGAGTTGGCAACCTGCAGTTTTCCCAAACACAACTCTCAAAGCAACAAGCTGATTGCGCTTCCAATGTTTTAAAAAACTTTTCAATATTTAAGCACATCATCTTTTTGTGCAGCTTCATACCTATACAAACAGACGGCGACAGACTAAGAGTGCACCATTAAAATAGACAAAATATCAAGATAAACGATTGTCGCAATTTATAGATATGCGCCGCAAGTATGTTCTAACTGAACACCGGTGTTGCTTGGAGTTTCGTATGTTGAAAGTATTTAGACCACTTGCTTTATTTATAATGCTAACAACGAGTACTTATGCGCTCGCTGATGAAAAAGCCATCATCGTATTTGATGGTTCAGGCTCTATGTGGGGACAAATAGATGGCAAACCAAAGCATGAGCTTGCTCGCGAGGCTTTGCGCAACATGCTCGAAAATACACCTGATTCCATGGCACTCGGTCTAATGGCTTATGGCCATCGTGAAAAAGGTAGTTGCACAGATATTGAAATGTTGGTACCACTTGGAAAGGATAATAAAACAACCATACTGCAAGCTGTGCAAAACATGAATTTCCTTGGTAAGACGCCATTGTCAGCAGCTGTGCAACAAGCGGCTACGGCCTTACGATACACTGAAGATAAGGCTACCGTCATTTTAATTACGGATGGTGAAGAAACCTGTCAAGCGGATCCTTGTGCGCTAGGTACCGAACTTAAGCAAAGTGGCGTAGATTTTACTGCACACGTCGTAGGATTCGGTCTTACCAAACAACAAGGCGAACAAGTTGCTTGTCTCGCACACAACACCGGCGGACAGTACTTTGAAGCTAGCAATGCGGCAAATTTGACCAATGCGATGAATAAGGCAATTCTAGCAACACAAACTGTCACTATTCCTGAAATTGCTGCACCAGCACCTTTAGCACCTCCAGCTTCGTCATTAGTAACAATAGAAGCGCCTGAGATGGCCAAAGCAGGCACTGTTATTGAAATCACATGGAGCGGACCAAGTGAAGCCAGTGATTACATCACGATCGTCAAACCGGAAGCAAAAGATGCTGATTATGGTGTATATAAACGAACAACAAAAGGTCCAACACTAAAATTGCAGGCACCCGATGCCATTGGGCCTCATGAAATACGTTATGTACAAGACAAAAACACAAAGGTACTGGCTAAACAAGCCATTGAGTTAATTCCTGTTGAAGCCACCGTTTCGGGCCCTGATCGGATTGGAGCAGGCGGAACAATAGAAGTCCAATGGACTGGCCCCAATAGTCCGGGTGATTACATCACCGTTGTCGAAATCGGTGCTCCGGACAAGGAATACAATGATTATGCTCGTACCACATCTGGCAATCCAGTCAAATTTTTGGTACCAGACGGTTTAGGGAAATACGAAATACGTTATGTTTTAGACATTTCCAAGCGAGTACTGGCATCACAACCGCTAACTATTGAACCTGTCTCCGCGCAATTAGAGATAATGAATACTGCTGTGCCAGGAGGCAAAGTCACGGTGGAATGGTCTGGACCAAATAATCGCTCAGACTATGTCACTATTGTTCCTAAAGGTGCGCCTGCTAATAAATACTTGGATTATGCACGCACCTCTTCGGGTTCACCTGTATCGATTCAATTGCCGACAGAGCTGGGAGATTATGAGCTGCGCTATATTATGGACTCGTCAAAACGCATCTTAGCCAGTTTACCGCTTTCTTTGACAGACACGGCTGGTAGTATAAGCGCACCCGCTTCTGTTGCTGCCGGCACTGTCATTGAAGTGACTTGGAGTGGTCCAGGAAATCGACAGGATTTTATTGAGGTCGTGCCGATAGATGCTACTCCTGAGACCGCAGCCATTGTCGCCACACGAGTGACACAAGGTAGCCCATTATTTGTGCATGCACCAGCAATCCCTGGTCTATATCAAATAAGATACATGATGCGTGAAACCAAGGAAATCTTAACAAGCACACAACTAGAGGTAACCCCAAACCCTTAAGTATGTCTTTGTTTCATTGTGTAAATCTTGTTATAGTGCAATTAATAATAACTACTATTGATAAGCATCCTGTTCTAGACACAATAAATCGGATAAATAACAGGCATAGACTTTGAGACATTTCAGCTCTGGGGGAAGTATGCAACATACGATGGGGCAGAACCGGCAATGGATTTTGATATTAGGGTTATGGTCTTTTTTTACCACCTTAAACCTAATACAGCAAGCTTTTGCCAACGAATTAGTTAACAAGATACCTACCAACTTGCCCCCACCATCAGGAGAGGTCCTTTTGATAGTGAACGGTTCGATAAATCGTACTAATGTCTCGGGTGAAGCGCATCTCGATAACGCAATCATTCAGCGTTTGCCGCAACATCGTTTACATACCACAACATCGGTTACTGATGGCATCAGACAATTTGATGGTTTTCTGTTACGCGACTTACTCAACCTAGTGTTAGCAGAAGGCGATATGGTGACGGCCAAAGCACTCAATAATTATCGCATAGACATACCCATTAGCGATTTTTATGATTATGATGTTTTATTGGCTACGCATATGGATGGAGAGCGCTTACTTCCCTCCGGAAAAGGACCATTTTGGATTATTTATCCACGCAATGCTTGGCCACAATTACAAGATATTCGCTACGACTCCCGGTGGGTATGGCAATTGCATCGCCTGACAGTAAAGTAAATAGGAAACGGTATGAGTCTTATGCGCTCCAGTATTTTGAGCTATACCCTTTCAATAATAGCAATTGTAGTATTGACAATTTTGTTGAGCGTTACGCTTTTTCGCCTTCATGAAATTAAACGAACAATGCGCAACAATGTCAACGCCAACATGACGTGGGTGATGTATCAGACTCATATTAAAAGCCTGCTACTTGCCAATGCCATTCAGCACCGTCTTCTCAACCAAGCATCGAGTCATGATCTATCACATCGCTACCAAATGTTCTTAAGCCGTGTAAGCATGCTAGAAGACGGGCCACAAAAACGCAGTCTGCAAAGGATCGGTATGGCAGACATGATTGCCACCCAGACAGAGGCCGTACTGCATCTAGGAAATAAACTTGACACAATTGAGGCAACAACTAGAGATTATGAATCAATGCTTACTGCCTTAGATACGCTCAATAATTTATTGCTTAAAGCGTCCAACAAATCAACGCTTGAGCAGTGGGATGAAGCGGGCGCTCAGATTGATGCTTATCGCAATGGGGTACTAACTATTTTAGTTTTAATGATAGGTATCTGGATAGCAAGTGCAATCATATCAATACAATTACTTCTAGCATTAAAGAAAAATAAAAGTAATCAACGTAAGCAACAGCGAGAGATAGATTTACTTAAACAGCTTGAAAACGAACGCCAACTAAGCGAGTTGTATCGCAGTTTTGGCTCTATGGTCTCACATCAGTTTCGTACGCCTCTAACTATTATTGATGCAACTATGCAAAGATTGATTCGTGCAGGTGATCGGATGGATGCTGATGAGGTACAGCTACGAGCCGCTAAAGCTTGGGAGGCCACAAAACGGTTAACTTACCTAATTGAGAAAATTTTGCAAGCTGATCGTTTTGTGACACAAGCTGAAGTAACGATGAAGCAATGTTGTTTAGCTCATCTGGCACAGCTAGCTATAAACGAACAACATCCTCTTTCGCCTACAAGAAAGATTCAACTTCTGAATCAAACACATGGCGTTTCAACTGTTATATGCGATCCAGTTTTAACCCTCCAAATTATTGATAATCTCTTATCAAATGCGCTCAAATTTTCAGATGAACACATGACTGTCTATGTGCGCATTTATCAAGACAACGGGTGGGTATGCTGTGCCGTACGCGATAACGGCAAAGGCATATCTGCGGATGATATGCCACACATTTTCACTCGTTATTTCAGAGCGAATACAGCGACTGATGTAGACGGAACCGGCATTGGGCTTTATATTGCGGCTGAACTTACTACATTACAACAGGGCAAACTTTCTGCACACTCTGAACCAGGGGAAGGCTCCACTTTTGTGCTCTGTCTACCTAAGCTAAATGATGCGACGAACATTATTAGTAGAAAAAGACACGATTTGACCTCTGACAAGGGGGAATAGTATGAAAGAAACCATTAACAAAGAAGCGCAAGCAACTATTCTGTGGATCGAAGACGAACAAGACTTGCGTGAAATCTTAACTCAAGAACTGTTAGATGCAGGCTATCGTGTTATAGAAGCGGTAAACGGTCAAGATGCTTTGAATCAACTTAAAATTTGTCGCCCCGACTTGATACTTTGTGATATAGCTATGCCAGTGATGGATGGTTACACACTACTGCATTTGGTGCGTGAAACCATGCACAGTTTATCAGACGTACCTTTTGTCTTTCTAAGCGCTCAGGATGGTTCTCATCAAATTATCCAAGGCAAGTACGCCGGCGCTGATGACTATCTGGTGAAACCAGTTAATTTTGATCTGATGTTGGCAACTATTGCTGCACGCCTTCGTCAGGTACAGCGAGTGCGTCATAAATTGAGTGACACACCAAATCGACCAACTAAACCAATAAACAGGCAACATCAGTTTGATAATCAAACTTTTCGTCGCTTGGCTAACATGTTTAATTTAGTTACGGGTGGGGTTATTCTACTCGATCGTGACGGTACTATCGTATTTGCCAATACCTCTGCCCAGCGGTTGCTATTTGAGTGCATTGACCCTGCTGCAAGAAGTATTTTCAGCGTCGGCGGCATATTAAACTGTGATGGTTTGTATTCAGCTATTCGTATAGCGATTAACGCTGCCTTAAATCAACAAGAATATACCGAATTCCTGTCCATTCCACGTTCAAATGAACAGCGAGATTTACTAGTTACTGTTTGCACACACCACGATGTCATATCTGACGATGACAACTTCGTTGCTATAGCACTGTTTATTAGTGCAAGTGGTAATAATGAACCTATACCGATTAAAGCGCTTGAATCTCTTTTCAAATTAACACCCACCGAAGGTCGTATTGCTTGGGCTTTTGCTCAAGGCTTACGACCGGATCAAATCGCAAAAAGATTCGATATTTCCTTAACCACTGTGGCTTTTCATAAACGTAACATTTTTCAAAAAACTAATACTAACCGACAAGCCGATCTGATCGCTTTATTATTAACCTTACCTGCGTGCGTTAATCAAGAATGCACTCCATAACCCGTCTATTTGTACGGTTCTTTTTAGATACATTTCCGTTACACTTTAAATAATGCGTTATTTTCAGTTAGTCAGAGCATAATTAAAAAGGAACGTATATGTGGGATTTTAGTATCAAACGATCGTTGACATTAATGGGTCAAACGATGCCATTTATTTTATTGCGCTGTGCAGTTTATTTTGGCATTACGCTGGCTTACGTTCTGATGACAGGTGTAGGCTCAAGCATAGGTTGGGGCATCGGCGGACTGGGTGACGAGAGCTTTCGATTAGCGGCTGCCTTTTGGGGTGGAGCAATTGGTTTTGGCTTAACGGCAGGGATTATGTATTTTCTTAGAGAATACATTTTGTACATTCTCAAGGCCGCTCATATCGCGGTGATGGTGCAGTTACTCGAAAACCAGTCAATTCCGAGCGGAAAATCTCAGATTAACTATGCCAGTTCAGTAGTAAAAAGCCGTTACGCACAAGCGAATGTATTATTTATCATTGATCAATTAGTTAAGGGCGTTATCACAGCAATTACAGGATTGATACAAGGGATTGGGAGCATTCTTCCCATACCCGGTCTGCAACAAGCCATGGGCTTAGTACGTGCATTTCTTCGTGTATCAGTTGGTTTGATCGATGAGGTTATTATTGCTTATGCCATCAAAACTGAAAGCCAGAACCCTTGGAAGTCAGCACAAACCGCTTTAGTGCTGTACGCACAAAACGCATCGCTTATGCTTAAGAACGCTACATGGCTGACCTTGTTTATCTATGGACTGTCATTATTGGTGTTTTTGTTGTTTTTAGCACCAGCAGCGGCACTGGTTTATTACATGCCTGGAGCTTGGTCTGCAGGAAGTGTTGTTTTTGCTCTTTTGTGTGCTTGGTCGATTAAGGCAGCGTTACTTGAGCCTTTCGCTATTGCCTGCTTATTACAATCATATTTTAAAGCAATCGAAGGACAAACCCCTGACCCCTCTTGGGAGTCTCGTTTAACAAGCGTTTCTAGCAAGTTCGTAAAATTAAAAGATAAGGCCGTCAGTTGGGTTGGAAGCACTTCTGGGACTGACACTATGCCGACTGAATCACAGGGTAAATAATCATGAATACACGTATTGTACTTGCCATAACACTAGTTACCCAGTTATATTTATCTGGACAGACGGCAGTGGCCAACCAAACCTATCAACAAGCATTAGCAGAACTTGAAACTAGTGCGTTGGACTTCATTCAAGCTCAAGAGTATGTCACGGTTGATCCAGACACATTAATAGACGGTGATTACTATTCACAAAAAAACTTTCCCACTGACTCGACTAGAGAGACATCGATTAACCTGCCTGATGCCGATTTAGACCCCATCACTCGAGCAATGTTATTGTTTGAAAGTAAAGAAGTCAGTCTACCGCACGCCCGCTATCGTGTGACTTACAGTATGAATGCATCAACTGAAGTGCCCGAAGCACGGCATAATTATGTAGAAGTGACGCGTTATAACTTGGGACCCGCACGTCGTAATGACCTATTAGGATCAGTACCCGATGGGCAAGTAGCGGGTCTTGAAGAGTTTGGCATTGGACCGAATATTAGCTGGCGATTTGTCATGATGCCTGTTATGGGAATTAAGTCAGATGTAATCTATGCCAGTCGTAAAGAAGTCACTGAGGCACAAGCACAAGCAGCTGACTGTTTAGGATCACCTTGTCTAGCGTTAATTGATCCACAGGGTCCCGATAGGAACTGGAACTCAATCCCTTCACCTCAACTACCTGCCCAAGTTTACTCTAAAAACAATAATTTTGAGCTGACTGCACCGACCCGAGTCATTGAAGAGTTATGGGC
>JAAZGT010000184.1 GCA_012511095.1 Alcaligenaceae bacterium | reverse complement strand
GGCAACGAGTAATAATTAAAGTTTTTCTTCATTTTTGAGGTCGTCGTAGGTATAAAACTTTACGCCGATCTCAATCTTATCTCTGCCATTTTGGCGGCGATGATGGTTAGTATCTCTTAAAGAGTAAATGCAACCACAATACTCCTGCTGATAAAACTCCTCGCGCTTGCTGATTTCAATCATGCGAGCCGAACCTCCGCCTTTACGCCAGTTGTAGGTCCAATACACTAATTCTGGGTAGCGGGCTGCCGCACGTTGGCCACAATCATTGATTTGATCCATGTTTTTCCAGCGAGAGATACCTAAGGAGCTCGTAATGGTATCAAAGCCATTTTCAGCAGCATAAAGCGCCGTACGCTCAAAGCGCATATCAAAACACTCAGTACAACGCACACCGCGCTCAGGCTCCCACTCCATACCCTTAACACGATCGAACCAATTGTCCATATCGTAATCGGCATCAATAAAATCAATGCCATGGGCTTGGGCAAAGCGGATATTTTCCTCTTTGCGAATCTCATATTCACGTTTAGGGTGGATATTTGGGTTGTAGAAATAAATACTGTAATCAATACCAGACGCTAACATCGCCTCCATTACCTCACCTGAGCATGGCGCACAACATGAGTGCAACAACACCTTATTACGACCTTTAGGTAATTGTAGTTTTGGTCGCTCTATATCGGTGACGCGAGGGGTAGGGGCTAATTCTGGTTTAGCGATAATTTTATCGTCCAAACGAGGGCGATTGCTTTTAGTCATGAGAATTTAACTCCGGCAAAAACTTTGTGGCATCAGGAAAAACAGTGTTCCATAGTTCAATCACTGCTTGACGCTCTTTAATCATAGATTGTGGTTCGGTACGTGCGCGATCATCACCTTGTAAGCGTAGGCTATGTTGCTTAGCACGATACTCGCGATAAATGTCTGCTACTTGGTGGGCTAGCTCTTTGGCTAATAAACCATAATCACCTGCCATTTTTAATAGGGTGATGTTACCAAGGTTTTTAATTAATTCAGAATATTGGTGACTATATGCTAAGACAATGTATTGCGTAATAAATTCAATATCGACCATGCCACCAACATCGTGTTTGAGATCAAAAAGTTGGCTGTGATTTGGATGGCCATCGTGCATACGCTTGCGCATATCGACAATACCTTGCTTTAGTGTATCTAAGTCGCGCTGTCGTATCAAGATAGATGTTCGCAAATCCTCAAATCGTTGCCCAATATCCTCATCACCTGCAGAAAAGCGTGCACGCGTAAGGGCTTGGTGCTCCCATAACCAGGCGGAATTGAGCTGGTAGTTTTCAAAACCATCAATAGACACTGCCAGTAGACCCGCGTTGCCATCGGGTCTTAGGCGCGTATCAATATCATATAGTCGACCCGAGGAGGTCATGGTGCTAAGCCAATTAGTCAAGCGACGGGCAAAGCGTGTATAAATCTCAATACCCTCAGCAGTGGCATCATCAAATAAAAACACCAAATCTAGGTCTGAGACATAGCCTAACTCCTTACCACCTAAACGCCCATAGGAAATAATGGCAAACTTAGGTAAGGCAGGTACTTTAGCCGAATCATAACGCTGACACACCAATGGCCAAACTCGAAGCATACTTTCTTCAAGTAATTTATCGGCTAATAAAGAGAGCACATCAGCTAAATGCTCAACCGTAATAATGCCCTCAATATCCTGCGCCAATAGCTGGAAGGTGACTTGTTTCTTTAAGTCACGCATCAGGTTCATTTGTAGTTCCATATCGGGCGTGCCATCTTGCATTACACTGGCATCGAGATCAAGTTGTAGTTGCTTGATGATGTCATCGATATCAATTGGTTCAAGGAGCTCCTGCCAATCAATGAGTTTATCTAGCACGATGGGGTTTCTGGTAATGTAATCTGCTACCCACGGACTGGTATCGAGCATGCGGACAATACGGTCTAACACCTCAGGGTACTCATCAAAGAGTGCCATATAGGAGCTACGCTGTACCACACTCTCAATAAGGTCAATAAGACGTGAGAAGGTACTTAGCGGTTGCCTAGCCTTAGTCACCGCCTTCATTATTTTGGGGATTAATGAGTCAAGACGTTTTTTTGACGAAGGGTTTAGGTGTTTAATTTTGTAGCTTTCTTTGAGGCTTTGTAGGATGTCTTCGAGAGCATTAGTTAGGGCCTCATTTTCAACAGCAATACTAATGCTACTTTGCTCAGCATCGTTATCTTGCTTAAAACGATTAGCTTCCGTGCTTGACTCATTGTGATGTTCCATTAAAAAGGATTCATTGCTCGTGTTGCTATTATCATTTTCCTCAACACCGATGAGGCGGAAAGCCTCTTTAAAGCTATGACTTACGGCTTGTCTATGCTGTTGTAATTGTGTGGTAAATTCATTTAAACTTAAATTAAAATAATAGGCTAATTGCTCTAAATCCTCTTCTTTTGTGGGTAGTAAATGTGTTTGTTGATCGGCCTTATATTGCAACAAATGCTCAACCCGTCTCAAAAAGCGATAAGCTTGCTCTAAGGTCGCTTCGTCTGCTTCATCAATGATACCGGCTTGAAGCTCAGCATGTAGGGCTCTGAAAAAGCTGGCATGGCGGATCGATGGCATTTGGCCACCACGTACTAATTGGGCTAGTTGCACGATGAATTCAATCTCGCGAATACCGCCTTCACCTAATTTGATATTGGCTTGGCTATCAATGGTTGGACGACTATGGGCGCGTTGATCCCAATCCTCTCGAATTTGTTCGCGTAACTTGCGTAGAGCAGCCAAGGTATCAAAGTCAAAGTACTTTCTAAAAACAAAGGGTGACTGAATACTTAAAAAACGCTGTATATAGTTTTGGTCCTTAGAATCTTTAAAGGCTTTTATAGGAATGCTACGGGCTTTGAGCCAAGCGTAGCGCTCCCACTCGCGGCCTTGTTTGACTAGATAGTCATTAAGCGCATCTAAACTCCAAGCGAGTGCGCTACCACCACCATCAGGTCGTAGGCGCAAATCAGTTCTAAAGACAAAGCCATCGGCAGTTTGATCGGAAAGTATATTGGCAATACGCTGAGTGACTTTGGTATAAAACTCGTGATGACTAATAGAGCGATCACCATCGGTTTGTCCATCTAAAGGGTAGAGCATAATCAAATCAATATCCGACGATACATTAAGCTCATTACCACCCAATTTACCCATCCCTAGAATAATCATTTCTAGGGGTAATTTATTTTTGGGGTCAATAGGGAGACCGTGGCGATTGATCATTTGTAACATGGCTGAGCGATAGGCGTATTTAACCGCAAGGTCAGCAAAGTAGCTCATTGCAGTTAAGACTTCCTCAAGCTTTGCAAGGCCACACATATCACGCACTAATATAGTGCAAAAGACTCTTTTACGTAATTTTCTTAAAATGGCTTTACAATCATCGATAGCAAGCGGTTTGAGGAGTGGCTCAGAATGTTGTAGCTCACGCAAATCAGCCTGTATTACTAAATTGATATCATCGCTAGAAAGCTCATAAATTGCTAGTTCTTGACGCAACCAAGTGTTGATGGTTGCAGGTAGTAAAGGCAATTGTATATCTGCAGCTAAACGCTCCTCAAAACCTGACTCAGCATTTAAACGATTTGAAAGGTATTGAGACCAAGCAGCGGCCTTTTGAATAAGGGATTGAGGATTATCAATCGATTGAATTTGCTCTACAGCCATAGTTGTATTTTTTAATTAATATACCGTTAACATATAATATTAAGCTTTGCATAAATTTGCAGTATGATTAGCGATTCGATTTAATTTACAGTGGAAATTAAGTGCCCAGCCTAAGCAAGATTGTTTTTAAATTATTGCGCGCAGCCAGTTATCTAATTGTTTCGATGCTGGGGCTGTTTGTGATCTTGAGTCTGGTTTTGGTCTTTTATGTAAGCCCAAGGCTTGAGCAATGGCGTGAACCTATTCAAAACTATATCCATAGTCATACGGGTATGGCAATCACCTTTGGTGAATTGGATCTTAGTTGGCGTGGGGTTAATCCACGATTGGTTTTAAAAGATACGCATTTTCATGCCATAGAATTAAGTGATAGGGCACAAAGCCAACCCCGAGCCAGTTTTGGAGAGGTGCAATTTTATTTAACACCTAAATTAACCTTCTGGAAAGGCGGTCTTCTTCATATTGAGGTTCAAAATTCCACTTTACCCTTATTGATTGACGCTGAGGGGGATGTGTGGGTAGGTCAACACCACTTACCGATGAGTGGGGTGACCTTTAGTCAATTACCTGAAAATGATAATCAAACAGATATTGAGGGTGCAAGCTTTATCGCTGCTTTGAGTAGTTATTTGACTCAGGATTACACTGAACAAGTCAAACTGCTGTTAGAGGATAAGTATTTTAAATGGCTTAGCAGTATTTCGGTTGAAAACCTTAAGTTAAGCATTAGAGATGCCTCGGAATTGGCTACTGCGGTGCCTTTAGATGAAACCGGTGATGAGCTAAAGATTGTGTCTCCACAGCCTAGCAGTCAGGTTTATGATTTTGTTTTAAATGTCAAAAATGCAACTTTGACTGCAGAAAAACGGCGCATTAAAAGTGATGTCTTATTGCAGTCAGATATGGTGTCGGGTCAAGATATCGTCATTGATAATTTAATAGATTATAGTCAATTCGATGAAAACAAAAATCATCAAGTAACGGGTTATTTAAGTATACGAAGTGGTGATTTAGAACCTAAGCAATTGTTTGCCAATGTCTTAGAGCAGCTCAATATTCATACCGTTATTGTTAAGCATTTTCATTTTGATGCGCATTTAAAAGATGGTTTTTGGGAAAACTTTAAAGCTGAATTGCAATTAGATAATTTCTCAATGCCACAAGCCCGATTTGCAGAAATGCGTGTCAACGTCGAAGGTGAGGTGGCTGATGCAATGGCATTATTTGTAGGTCATGGTCATCAACATATGCCCATTCGTTTCCAAACTTCTATGAGCGATGGTTGGTTGTATGAGACTAATAACTTTCGTCATGAGTTTGCTTTAGCTGATGTCAAAGTTAATGGTAGTTACGAGCTCGATGATGCGAATTTACCCGTCTTGTCTTTTAATGAGTTGCTAGTTAATGATCCTAATGTACGCTTAAATGCACTTGGTAATTGGCATGGTGCAACACAGGGTAGTGGTTATATTCGCTTAGAGGGTGAAATTGATCACTTAGTAGCATCGTATTTACCACGTTTTTTACCTAAGGCAATTGGCGCTGATGTACTTGATTGGCTCGATGGTGCTTTTGTTAGTGGTGAGCTTTATAACGGACATTTTCTAGTCGATGGCTTAGTTGATGATTATCCCTTTGGTCTAAATCCTGAGTCGGGTGTTAATAAAATTGTGGCTGAGTTTAGAGACTTTGGCTTAGATTTTGATCATCAAGCGCAAAATATCAAATGGCCAATTCTGCATATGGAGCAGGGCACCTATCGTTTTATTAATGATGACATGCTGATTGATGCAAATCGGGGGTGGATGAATAATCTTGCGGACGAAAAAAGCATTGATTTCGATAATTTGAAGGCGACGATTAACGGGCTCCAAGAGGGCACAAAGCTTCAAATTGAGTCCATAGCTGAAACCACGGCCGATCAGTTTCTTGTTTTAATGAAGCAAACGCCCCTAAGTGCTTTATTGTCAGGAGCCTTAGATGATAGTATCGCCACAGGTGATTTGCGTGCCTCTTTAGTAATTGGCATACCATTGCGCGATATGAATTCATCTACCGTTACCGGTAAAGTGCATGTCACTGATGGGACCTTTAAATTAAATCCCAGCTTTCCTCAATCAACAGAGGTCAACGGTAGCTTAAGTTTTAATGAGCAATATTTAAGTATTGATGATTTGAATGTACAACTTTTGGGTGGACCTGCGCATGTGCATGGTAATGTTGGCCGAACTGGTGATGTTCTAAAAATTAAGGGCCGATTAAGTGGCACAGGTATTCATGATTACTACTCCCTTAAGGGCTTGCGTCAACTTAAGGGTTTAACGCCTTATGAACTCAATTTTGTTTTTGAGGGCGATCATGAGTTTAAGGCCTCATTAACTAGTCATTTGCAAGGTCTTAGCATTCAGTATCCAGGCCTATATACTAAGGCCGCTCAAAGTACTGTGCCTTTACATGTGCAATGGCAACGCAAAAGTGGGGGCGCTGGTCGCTTTACAGATCATATAAGCGCTGATTACGATAATGGCGCTTTGCAGTTTGCTTCTGATTTTTATACCGATAGAGCCCAAGCTTTTAACTTTAAACGTGGTGCCTTTGCTTTGGGTGAAAAACCGGTGGCTCCAGATAGTGGTTTATTTTTTCATGGCGCGGTTAAGGCGATTGAGATCGAGTCCTTAACACATTGGATCGCTAATTTTGGTTTTGGCGAGAGTGGGGGTTCATCAGAGCAAATAGTAAATTGCTTTGATGTGCGAGCTAAAGAGGTGTTAATTGGTGGTATGAGTCTACTTGATGTGCGCGCCAAAAGTCGTTTAAAAGATTTAAAGACCATCGCTTTAGAGTTATCAGGTCCTACGATTCAAGGTGATTTAACCTTAAAAGAAAGTAATAAAGCTAAGGGTGCCTATGATGTTAAGGCCGATTTAAAGCATTTTCACTGGCAAATTGATAAAGGCTCAGACAATGATGAGTCTAAGAATATTGTTAAAAGTGAGACTGAGTCACCATGGAAGATCAATAACTTAGATCTAAAGGTCCAAGATTTACACATAGATAAATATCATTTTCATAATGTTGGTGCCTCAGGAGAAGCAGAGGATAAGCAAAATTGGCGTCTAGATAAATTAACCACCCAAGATGATTATGGTCATTTATTTGGTGCGGGCTATGTTCGTAATAAAAATGACAAAATACTCGCTGATTTGAATTTCAATATTAATGCATTGAATATCGAGGGTTTATTAGAAGCTTTAGACTTAGGTGAGAATGTTTTAAGTGGTCAAGCTGATATCCAAGGTGGCATAGTCCTTAATGACCTGTTGAATTTTAAGCGTGATGATATAGAGCTAAATGCCTTAGGTGTTTTAAGAGATGGTCATATTAATAACGTCGGTAATACAGCAACTAAAATCTTAGCTCTTTTGTCTATACAAGCTTTAGGTAAGCTACCTGAGTGGAATAAAATTTTCGCTGGCAAAGGGCAAAATGCCATTAATTATGATTATATGCGCTTCCATTATGGTCTTAAGGGAGGTCAATTTTGGTTACCTGACTTTAGATTAAGTAGCCCATTAATTGCTTTAGTGGCACAGGGTGAGGGCAATTTAAAAAAGGAAACCATTAATTTAGATGTGGTGGCTATACCTAGTTTGGATATGAGTGGTGCGGCGGTATTGACTGGCGTATTGGTCAATCCTGCGGTGGGCGTGGCGGCCTTTTTATCACAATGGCTTTTAAAGAGCCCAATGGAAAAAGCCTTAACTCAACGCTTTAAAGTAGATGGTACCTTTGATGATATTCGTATTGACGGCGTGCCACTCGATGAAAATAAATTAAAAGAGGCGAAAGAGCTTGATTCTAAAAATGCTGATGAATCACAGTCTGGCTCAGTACAGCAAGAAGAAGAGTCTAAGCCCTCTGAGAAAATCATAAATACGGTGATTGAGGCGCCAGAGGAGATGATTGATTTAATCGACGAAGAGTCATTAAACCCCCATGTGCCGATACTTTTAGAGTAAAAACCGAAAACTATCTTGGGGGCGCCTAAGGCTTATAGCAAAAAGCAAAAATAAAGCCGACTATAACTAAAGCTCTAAATGATGCTTTTGTAATAATCGGCTTATTGCATTAGCAGCAATAAAAGAAATTATTTTTTGCTAAAAATAAGGCGGTCAAAGATTAATCCACCAAACATACTAAGTGTAGCGATTGCAGTCCATGGTGCTGAAACATCTTGGAAAGCAATGAGGTAAACCGCAGTACCAGTCAACATACCAATAACCGCACGAATTGCTAAATAAGCGAAGTTTTCGTCGCTAACACGACAACACGCACCCTCTGCCTGAGCAAAACGGAATTCAGCGTCATTAGTTAGGCAACCTTTGGCTGCCATAATTAAGGCGCCAAGAGCACCGAAGAACATTGATAAGAAGCTAACAGACCAAGCAATTAAGGTGATAAATAAAGCAAATACGATTAGGGAAATAACAAAAGTGCCACTATTAAATAAGGTTTTTTTAGGCACCGCATTAATTAAATCTTTATTTGCATCGGTAGACTCGGTTGTGTTTTGTGTAGGTTCTACTTGATTTTCGCTCATGATTACTCCTCTCAAGAATGTTTGTTCAGTGTGGTATTGTAGATAATTTCTACAATATAACGATTATATTAAAATAAAGTTAAATCGGGTCTGCATCACTGATGCTTATCACCACAGCATTTTACACAGAATACGATGCAGCTGCATTCTTATTACTGTATTAGAAATACAATAGCTATAGCATCTTTATATTAAAAGGTGCTTTTAAGTTTGAGGAGATGGTGTTATGAGATTGATTAAGTTCTCATTAATAGCAATGGTATTGTTTATTAGTGCTTGCTCCCATGGTGGTGTTGGTGTCGGTGGTGGCGTCGGGATTGGTGGCAGCAGTAGTAGCGGAATTGGCGTGGGCGTTGGCGGTGGCATGCGATTCTAAGTAATTTTGTGGCTTAGCTAAATATGTTTTAGCTTAGTGCCCCTCGATTTGTAGCCCTTTTATATGTTTACACTGTAGAATACAGGGTTAACTATTTTATAAATATTAATCAAACCATTAAAGATAAAGGTTGAAATACAATGGAAGTTCAAACTCTTGAAGGCCTAGCTCGTCAGGTAGATTTAGTGTTATCAGTTGACGAAATTGAGGCTGAAGTTAAAAAGGAATTAAAAAAAGTAGCCCGCAATGTTAAGGTTGATGGATTCCGTCCGGGTAAAGCGCCTTTAGCGGTTGTAGAGCGCTCACACGGTCCAAGCGTTCGTTATGATGTTATCAATAAGCGCGTTGGCGAAGAGTTTGACAAAGTGGTCAAAGAAACAGAGCTTCGTGTTGCTGGTTTCCCAGAAATCGTTGATCGCGAAGGCGAGCAAGAAGAGGGTAAATTAGCGTTTACAGCTAAGTTTGAGGTATTCCCTGAGGTTGCTATTCCTGAGCTAGGCGATTTAGAGCTAACTAAATACGTCAGCGAAATCGGCGAAGAGCAACTAGAAGACACCCTAACTATTTTACGTGAGCAACGCGCTGACTACCAAGCCCAAGAGGATCGTGTAGCCGAAGATGGCGACCGTTTATTAGTTGATTTCGTTGGTAAGATTGATGGCGAGGAGTTCGAGGGCGGTAAGGCCGAAGACTTTAACTTCGTTTTAGGTCGCGGCATGATGCTACCTGAGTTCGAAGAGGCTGCCAAAGGTCTTAAAGCGGGTGAAGAAAAAACTTTCGAATTAAACTTCCCAGAAGACTACCAAGGCCAAGAGGTTGCGGGCAAAACAGCTGAGTTCACCATTACTGTAAAAGAAGTAGCAGTGCCTGTATTGCCAGAAGTCGACGCTGAGTTTGCTAAAACCCTAGGTCAGGTTGATGGTGATGTTGAAAAACTACGCGAAGACATCTTAGCAAACATCAAGCGCGAAGGCGATAACCGTTTATCACAGCGCACTAAGTCTGCTGTTTTAGATGCACTAGTTAACGCAACTGATTTCGAAGTGCCTACTGCTTTAGTTAACAATGAAATTCAAGAGCGCATTAACAGCTTACGTCAAGAGTTTGCTGCTCAAGGCATGCAAGACTTTGACTTCTCTCAAATTCCTACAGATTCTTTCAGACCCGAAGCTGAGCGTCGCGTACGTTTAGGTTTATTAGTGGCTGAAATCGTTGAGCAAGAAAAGCTACAGGCGGCTCCTGAGCAAGTTCGTGCTCGCATCGAGGAGTTTGCACAAAATTACGAAAAACCCGAAGAGGTTGTTGCATACTACTTAAGTGACGAGAACCAGCGCGCTGGTCTTGAGGCTTTAGTACTTGAAGATAATATGATCGACTTCATCTTATCTAAAGCTAAGGTCACCGAAGAAGAGGTGCCTTTTAAAGAGTTAATGGGACAAGCTTAATGAATCGTCGATTTACTGATTTTTATGCATCCATTCATGGCGATGAGTCCGTGCGCCCAGAGGGCCTAGGATACATCCCTATGGTCGTGGAGCAATCGGGTCGAGGCGAGCGCTCTTATGATATTTATTCACGACTATTAAAAGAGCGCGTCGTATTTATGGTCGGTCCGGTAAATGATCAAACGGCCAACTTGGTAGTGGCTCAGTTATTATTCCTTGAGTCAGAAAACCCCAACAAAGATATTTCGCTTTACATCAACTCACCAGGTGGTGGCGTTTATGCAGGTTTAGCGATTTATGATACGATGCAGTTTATTAAACCGGATGTATCTACGATGTGTACCGGTTTAGCTGCTAGTATGGGTGCTTTTCTACTTAATGCGGGTGCCGAGGGTAAGCGCTATAGCCTACCCAACTCTCGTATTATGATTCACCAGCCTTTAGGTGGAGCTCAGGGTCAGGCAACAGATATTGACATTCAGGCACGCGAAATTTTAAGTCTTCGTGATCGCCTCAATGGTTTATTAGCCAAGCATAGTGGTCAGTCAATTGATGTGATTCGTGAACATACTGAGCGTGATCACTATATGGACCCAGAGCAAGCCAAAGAGTTTGGTATTGTGGATCAAGTGCTATCTAAGCGCGAATAGCCATTGCCAGTAATTTTTTTAGTAGATTTATGATGAATAAAAGTGGCTCATCTTCGGATAAAAACGTGAAGTGTTCTTTTTGTGGTAAAAGCTCTGATGAGGCTAGACATATCATCAAGGGCCTTAACAACGCCTATATTTGTGACGAGTGTATTGAGTTGAGCGGGGAGATGATCTCCGACTCAATACGCGAAACACTCAAAGATGAGGTCGATAAAGAGCTTCCAACACCTCAAGAAATTAAAGCGCATTTAGATCAGTATGTGATCGGTCAAGAGAAGCCTAAGCGCAGCTTAGCGGTGGCTGTTTATAACCACTATAAGCGTATTCGTCATCAACAAAGTAGAGTCGAAGATGATGTTGAACTCGCTAAAAGTAATATTTTACTAATCGGTCCTACCGGTTCGGGTAAAACCTTATTAGCTCAAACCATCTCTCGCTTATTAGATGTGCCTTTTGTTATGGCTGATGCCACCACATTAACCGAGGCTGGTTATGTGGGTGAAGACGTTGAAAATATTATCACTAAGTTACTTCAAAATTGTGATTATGACGTTGCAAAAGCCGAGCAAGCCATTATCTATATTGATGAGGTTGATAAGATTACTCGTAAATCTGAAAACCCATCCATCACTCGCGATGTGTCGGGTGAGGGTGTACAGCAGGCCTTACTTAAGTTGATCGAGGGTACGGTTGCATCTGTGCCGCCACAGGGTGGACGAAAACACCCAAATCAAGATTTCATCCAGGTAGATACGAGTAATATCTTATTTATTGTGGGTGGTGCCTTTGATGGTCTTGAAAAGGTTATTCAAAATCGTACCGAAGAGTCTGGTATTGGTTTTGGTGCGTCGGTTCGTTCTAAAGATGAGCAGGCAGCGGGTGAGTTATTCCAACTCGTAGAGCCTAGCGATATTATTAAGTTCGGTTTAATCCCCGAGTTAATTGGTCGTTTGCCTGTAATTGCAGCTTTAGAGGAGCTTGACGAAGATGCTTTAATGCAGATTCTGACACAACCTAAAAATGCCTTAATTAAGCAATACCAACACTTATTCCACATGGAGGGTGTTGAATTAGAGGTTACCGAAGATGCGTTATCCGCCATTGCAAAGCGTGCGATCGAGCGCAAAACAGGCGCCCGTGGTCTACGTTCAATTGTCGAGAATAGCCTATTAGACGTAATGTTTGACTTGCCTTCTCAGCCAGAGGTGAGTAAAGTAACTCTTACTAAAGAAGCCGTCGAGGGTACCGGCAAACCAGTGTTGTATAAGGGCCCACGTTTTGCCGTTGAAAACGACGACGATATTAGCGAATCAACTACTAAAGTTTCCTAGCTAATCCCATCTCGCAACTTATTAAGTTTGTGAAACAAAAAACAATATGGGGCTTGAACTTTTGAGTTTAAGCCCCATTGTTTATTGTTGATAGTCTTTTGATAGGACAGGAAAATATGTCAAATACTACTTTATTACCCGAGTTGCCTATATCTTTGCCTTTATTGCCATTGCGTGATGTGGTGATCTTTCCTCATATGGTGATTCCACTATTTGTTGGACGCCCACGCTCAATCGCAGCCCTTGAAGAGGCTGTGGAAAATAGCAATAAGCGCATTGTATTAGTCGCTCAAAAGGCTGCCAACAAAGATGAGCCAGCACCCGAAGATATTTACGAAATGGGTGTGGTTGCTAATATTTTGCAGCTACTGAAGCTACCTGATGGTACCGTAAAGGTGCTGGTCGAGGGTATTCAGCGCGCCAACTTAGAGTCAATTGTTGACAATGGCGAATATTTTGTGACCGATGCGGTTCCAATCATCCCTGCTGAAGTGGATGTTGATGATTTGGAAGCCATGCGTCGCACCATTATTTCGCAATTCGAGCAATACGTAAAATTAAATAAAAAACTTGCGCCCGAAATCGTAGAATCAGTTTCTGCTCTTGAGGACATCAATCGTGTTGCTGATATGATTGCCTCGCATCTTCCAATGAAGCAAGAATTAAAACAAAATGCTTTACAGGAATTAGAGGTTGTTGCTCGCTTAGAGTTTTTGTTGAACCACATCGAAAACGAAATTGAGATTCTCCAAGTTGAGCGTCGTATTCGCGGTCGCGTCAAAAAGCAGATGGAGAAGAGTCAGCGTGATTACTATTTAAACGAACAAGTTAAAGCCATTCAAAAGGAATTAGGCGAGGGCGAAGATGGTGCCGATCTAGAAGAGCTAGAGCGCAAAATCGAAGCTGCGCGTATGCCTGCTGAGGCCCGTAAAAAAGCCGAAGGTGAGTTGAAAAAGCTACGCTTAATGTCGCCTATGTCTGCTGAGGCAGGTGTTATTCGTAACTATATCGAAACCTTAGTAGGTTTACCTTGGAAGAAAAAGAGCCGCATTAATAATTCCTTGACTGATGCTCAAGAAATTCTCGATGCTGATCACGCAGGTTTAGAGCGTGTTAAAGAGCGTATTATTGAATACTTGGCCGTACAACAGCGTGTGGACAAAATCAAAGCACCTATTTTGTGCTTAGTTGGTCCTCCAGGGGTTGGTAAAACCTCATTAGGCCAATCGATTGCTAGAGCGACTAACCGTAAGTACGTGCGCATGGCCCTTGGTGGTGTACGCGATGAGGCGGAAATTCGAGGTCACCGTCGTACCTATATTGGTGCGATGCCTGGCAAGATCTTACAAAATATGTCTAAGGTTGGTGTGCGTAACCCATTATTCTTATTAGATGAAATCGATAAGATGGGTATGGACTTCCGTGGTGACCCTGCATCTGCTTTGCTTGAGGTATTAGACCCAGAGCAAAACCACACTTTCCAAGACCATTACGCTGAGGTTGATTACGACCTATCTGATGTCATGTTCGTGGCCACTAGTAATACGCTCAATATTCCACCAGCCTTATTAGACCGTATGGAGGTGATTCGTCTTTCAGGTTATACCGAAGATGAAAAACTAGCGATTGCTAATGATCACTTGATTCCTAAGTTGATGGAAAATAACGGCCTCAAAGAGGGCGAGATCAAAATCGAGGAATCTGCGATCCGTGATATCGTTCGTTACTATACGCGTGAAGCGGGTGTTCGTTCACTTGAGCGTGAAATTGGTAAGATCTGTCGTAAAGTGGTTAAGCAAATCATTACTGAAGAAGCTAAAGCGGCTAAGACTGCTGCCAAAAAAGCTGCTAAAAAAGCCGCTAAAAAGGCTACAAGTAAAGCTGCAGCTAAAAAGGCGGTTAAGGCCATTGTAATTACTAGCGATAACCTTTCTGAATTCTTGGGTGTTAGACGCTATACCTTTGGTTTAGCTGAGTCAGAAAACCAAGTAGGTCAGGTGACTGGTTTAGCTTGGACTCAAGTAGGTGGTGACTTACTAACCATTGAGGTAGCCGCAGTAAATGGTAAAGGCCGTATTCAGCACACGGGTTCTTTAGGCGGTGTGATGAAAGAGTCGATGCAAGCTGCTCGTACTGTTGTAAGAGCGCGTGCTCATCGTTTAGGCTTTACCGATAGTCTTTTTGAAAAGAAAGACATTCATATCCACGTCCCAGAGGGCGCTACGCCTAAAGATGGTCCTTCTGCAGGTATTGCCATTACCACCGCTTTAGTATCCGCTCTGTCTGATATCCCAGTGCGTGCTGATGTGGCAATGACGGGTGAGGTTACCCTACGTGGTGAGGTATTAGCTATTGGTGGTCTTAAAGAAAAACTACTTGCAGCTTTACGTGGTGGCATCAAGAAAGTGTTGATTCCTGAGGAAAACGTTAAAGATTTACAGGAGATCCCTGAAAATGTTAAAAACGGCCTAGAAATCATTCCAGTAAAATGGATTGATCAAGTACTCGAAGAAGCACTAGAGTATATGCCAACACCCCTTACCGATGAAGAGATTGAGCAAATGGCAAAAGAGGCATTAACTAATAAGTCTAGCGGTAATGCCGATGACAATAATCTTGAGTTAAAGCATTAATGCCATTCAATTAATTCTTTAAGTAGAAAAGCAATAGGCCGAGTAGATTTAAATTTACTCGGCCTATGTTTTATCTGTAATTTACAACCGACTTATTGCGGTCTAGGGAAGCTGCTTGAGCCACCTGTATTGCTAGGATTAATAATTATTGGTGCAGGAAAGGAGCTACTACTGCTAGGCCTGCTTGGCGCAGGGGTAGGAGTTGGTGTAGTTCTCGGTGCCGGCGTTGTTACTATAGGAGCTGGGAAACTTGATGCACCACGGCCGGTATTACCGCCAGTTTGTGGTGCCACTGGTGTCACAGTAATCGGTTTTGGAAAAGTGCTTGGACTAGTGTTGCCAGTTTGTGAAAAAGACTCTTCACTTGGCGAGGTCACTACGGGAGCGCCGCGTGGGCTAGGTGGCGCTTTAGGCACAGGAGGCACGGCGTTTTGAAGATGTGGTTTTTCGTGTAAAAGATCACCAGGTTCGCCAACTACCTCAATTTCCATTTCTTCATCATCAGTAGTTTCAGTTTCTATCTCATCGACTAAGTCTGCTTCAGACTGAAGATCCTCAATTTTCAGAGTCTCAGCATCGGACTCTGCAGCTGTTGCTGTATCGTCTTCTGTAGGCTCTGTGCTTGACTCAACAATGCTTAGCTCCTCTTTAGTGGTTTCGATAGGAGCTTGTGTATGTATGGGTTGACGATTGAAAACCTTGTAAAAAGAACTTAAAATAAAGAGAATAATAAGGGCTGAAATGCCCATTAGAACAAGGGTTGTAATAGATCTGCTCATATGTATTAATGACTTTTAAATCAGTAGCTTCTGAAACTGCCAAAAGTTGTTGAAATTATTGTGAATTTTAACATATTCATCTCATCATATTGCTAAATACATATTCACCACATATTGAGCGTGGATTTAGGAAAATAGCGGACTATAAGCGTCAAGACTTAATTTTCTATTGTATAAGTGTTAAAATATTAGAGCTATTAGTGCAAAGATTTGGTTTCTTTGTGACGCGACTTTTGTTCTGGTCGCGTTTTTGTGTTTTAAGGTAAATAATGATTAATGTAAGCTTACCCGACGGTTCTATCAGACAATTTGATCAACCTGTCACTGTTTATGATGTTGCAGCGTCTATCGGTCCTGGCCTTGCTAAGGC
>JAAZGT010000023.1 GCA_012511095.1 Alcaligenaceae bacterium | reverse complement strand
CCCTAGCCGCAACTAAGCCATCAACCAAAGAGCCTGCTGACAAAATCGCAGAAACTGATCGATTAGGTTTAGCAGTAACTCAGCTCTCAGATAGTGAAAAAGAGGCTCTTGGCCTTGATAGCGGTGTTGTAGTAGTTAATGTGCAAGGCGCTGCGGTTGAGGCTGGGCTTATGGTTGACGATATTATCTTAGCGCTTAATGATCAAGACATTAAAAGTGTTAAGGATTATCAAGACCTAGTTAAGAGTCTTCCTAAAAACAAAAATGCGGCTTTATTGATTCGTCGTGATGATTTAACCCAGTGGGTCGCAGTTCAACCTGAAAAATAAAGTACAATATAGCGTTGAACGCTAAAAAAGGCGCATTCTAGCGCCTTTTTTGTTACTTATCGCTTTTTTTTGGAATTCATGCAGCATATACGCAATTTCTCTATTATTGCCCATATTGACCATGGTAAATCCACCTTGGCCGATCGCTTAATTCATCGTTGTGGCGGTTTATCTGACCGCGAGATGTCGACCCAGGTCCTAGACTCGATGGATATTGAGCGCGAGCGTGGTATTACCATTAAGGCACAAACTGCTTCTTTGCAATACAAAGCTAAAGATGGCAATACATACAATTTAAATCTAATTGACACTCCCGGACACGTTGACTTCTCATACGAGGTTAGTCGTTCTTTATCGGCTTGTGAGGGTGCTCTTTTAGTGGTAGACGCTTCACAAGGTGTTGAGGCGCAGACCGTGGCAACTTGTTATACCGCCATTGAGCTAGATCTCGAGGTGTTGCCCGTTCTCAATAAAATGGACCTAAATTCTGCCGATCCCGATGCCGCTAAGGCTGAAATCGAGGAGGTTATCGGTATTGATGCCTCTGAGGCCATCCCTGCTAGTGCAAAAACTGGTATGGGTATTGATGAGATCCTCGAGGCGATTGTGGCCAAGATTGAGCCACCAGTAGGCGATCCTGAGGCGCCATTACAAGCTTTAATTATTGACTCTTGGTTTGATAACTACGTGGGTGTAGTTATGCTGGTGCGCATTGTTAATGGCACACTTAAACCAAGAGATCGTATGCGTTTTATGTCAACCAACGAAACCCACTTATGTGACCAAGTGGGTGTGTTCACGCCTAAATCTGAGCAACGCAAGCAGCTAAGTGCGGGTGAGGTAGGCTTTATTATCTCTGGCATTAAAGAGCTTGAGCACGCCAAGGTGGGTGATACCATTACCGTGGTTGGTAAAGAGGCCAAAGAGGCCTTACCAGGCTTCAAAGAGGTTAAACCACAGGTATTCGCAGGCTTATATCCGGTTGAGAGTAGTGATTACGATCAATTACGTGACTCACTCGAAAAGCTTAAATTAAATGACGCATCACTGATGTTCGAGCCTGAGGTATCTGAGGCTTTAGGCTTTGGTTTCCGTTGTGGCTTCTTAGGCCTTCTGCACATGGAAATTGTGCAAGAGCGCTTAGAGCGCGAATTCGATATGGACATCATCACCACCGCACCCTCTGTGGTTTATGAGGTGGAGCGCAATGATGGTGAGGTTGTTATGGTTGAAACCCCATCACGCATGCCAGATGTAGGCGAGATCGCTGATATTCGTGAGCCTATTGTTAAGGTCAGCCTCTTAATGCCACAAGATTATGTAGGTCCCGTCATGACCTTATGTAATCAAAAGCGTGGTATTCAGATCAACATGGTTTACCATGGTCGCCAGGTTAACCTAGTTTACGAAATGCCATTAGCCGAGATTGTTTTAGACTTCTTCGATAGATTAAAGTCTGTTTCTCGTGGCTATGCCTCGATGGACTATGAGTTCGTTGAGTATCGTAGCTCCGACGTGGTACGTGTTGATTTACTAATTAACGGCGACAAGGTCGATGCCTTATCAATGATTGTGCACCGTCAACACGCTCGTCAGCGTGGTCGCGAAGTGGCTTCCAAAATGCGCGGTCTAATCCCGCGTCAAATGTACGATGTAGCCATTCAATGTGCCATTGGTGCTGAGGTTATTGCTCGCGAAAACGTTAAGGCTTTACGTAAAAACGTATTAGCCAAGTGTTATGGTGGTGATATTTCACGTAAAAAGAAACTACTCGAAAGACAAAAAGAGGGTAAGAAGCGCATGAAGCAGGTTGGTAGTGTGGAAATTCCACAAGAGGCCTTCTTAGCGATCTTACAGGTTGAAGATTAATCAGCGGAGCAGTTAAATAGTCATGGATTACGCCCTAATTTTATTACTCTTATTGGTGGTTGCAGGCTTAGTTAAGGTCATCGATCGCTTTGCACTAAAACCACGAAGAGTGGCAAAGTACGGAGATGCTGAGGCTAAGCATAGAGGCTGGTTTATCGATGTGGTGCACAGTTTTTTCCCTGTGCTCCTAGCCGTCTTTGTGTTACGTAGCTTTGTGGTGGAGCCCTTTCGTATCCCATCGGGTTCGATGTTACCGACCTTAGAAGCCAAAGATATGATTTTGGCAAATAAGTTTTCTTATGGTGTGGTTTTCCCCGTAATCAATAAAAAGCTAATCTCTGTTGGCTCACCCGAACGTGGTGATGTGGTGGTTTTCCGCTACCCACCACAGCCAGAGGTGGATTACATTAAGCGTATTGTTGCTTTGCCGGGTGATCAACTGGTTTATGACAATATCAATAAGACTCTGACGGTTAATGGCACGCTTTATGGTCAAATGGATTTAGGTCCATATATCAATCCAGAGCAGCAAGCAGGTGCACCTCAGCAATATGCTGAAATTGGTGAGTCTAAGTCTTATACTATTCTAAAGTTACCTTATGAAAACTCGGCTCGCCCACACATTCGTTTTCCATTTATAGACCATTGTGAATATAGTGCAGCACAAATGAGTTGCACTGTGCCTGATGCACATTATTTTGCTTTAGGTGATAATAGAGATAACAGTGTCGACAGTCGTTTCTGGGGTTTTGTACCCGAGGAAAATATTGTCGGTAAGGCATTTTTTATTTGGATGAATTTGGGCTTTAACTTTGATCGTATTGGGTCCATTAAGTAAAAGCAACTTATGAATTTAAAGCAACTACAAGAAAAGCTAAACTATCAGTTTAGCAATGAGTCTCTTTTAACTCGCGCCTTAACCCACCGTAGCCACGGGCAGTTAAATAATGAGCGTCTCGAGTTTCTTGGTGACTCAATTCTTAATTTCACCATTGCCTCTCTCTTGTTTACAGGTCTTAAACAAGAAGACGAGGGTGATTTGTCGCGTATTAGGGCTAGCCTGGTTAATCAGCAAACCCTAGCCGACTTGTCTTCAACCCTCGGTGTATCCGAAGTGTTGCGTTTGGGCGAGGGTGAGCTTAAGAGTGGCGGTTTTAGACGCCCCTCGATTTTAGCGGATGCCTTAGAGGCGATTTTTGGAGCCATTTACCTTGACTCTAATATTGAAGCCGCACAAACAGTGATTGCTCGTCTTTATAAACCCTTAATTGAAAATGTTGATTTCAAAACAGCGGGCAAAGACAACAAAACATTATTACAAGAGATGCTACAAGCTAAGCGCTTGGCCTTACCTAAGTATGTGGTAGTCGATACGCGCGGTGCCGCGCATGATCAAGAGTTTGTCGTAGAGTGTCGGGTTGAGGACCTTAATATCGTTACCGATGCCACCGGTAATAGTCGTCGCCAAGCAGAGCAAAGTGCGGCTGCCTTGGCCTTAGAGCAGTTACGCCCAATTCTTTCTCAAACACATTTTAATAAAGAAAAATACAAAGAGCGTCAAGCCATGCAACTTAGTCTACCGGTTGCCACAGAGCAGGAACCATCAAATGACGGAAATTAAAAATCAACGCTGCGGTTTTGTGGCGGTTGTGGGTCGTCCCAATGTGGGTAAATCCACGCTGACCAACGCCCTAATCGGCGCTAAAATTTCAATTGTCTCACGCAAATCTCAAACTACCCGTCATCGTATTCAAGGTGTATTAACACGCGGTGACGATCAGTTTGTTTTTATTGATACCCCTGGTTTTCAGACTCGTCATGGCGGGGCGATGAACCGTTTAATGAATCGCGTGGTCACCCAAACCTTAAATGAGGTGGATGTGGTGGTGCACGTGGTTGAAGCTGGTAAATGGTCTGCTGGTGATGAAAATGTTTTACCGTTATTGCCCAAAGACAAGGATGTGATTTTGGTACTTTCCAAAATCGATGCCATTAAAGACAAAGCCGAATTGTTCTAGTTTACCGCGGGTATTATGGCTAAATATCAATATGATGCCGTGGTGCCAGTCAGTGCCCTTAGAGATACTCAGTTAGATATTCTTCTAGATGAAATTGCTCAGCGTTTACCGCAGAGTGAGTTTATGTTTGACGAAGATACGCTTACTGATCGCTCGATGCGCTTTATTGCAGCAGAGATTTTACGAGAAAAAATCTTCCGCCTAGTGGGTGATGAATTGCCTTATGCTTCTACCGTGGTGGTTGAGGATTGGCAAGAAGATGAAAACGGTGTACACATCAATGCTTGCGTTGTCGTTGAGCGTGAAAGCCATCGACCTATTTTATTAGGCGCTGGTGGTCAACATATGAAACGAATTGCATCTGAGGCTCGTCAAGAAATTCGTGATATGGTCGAAAAGCCAGTCTTTTTAGAGGTCTTCATTAAGGTTCGTAAGGGTTGGTCAGAGCAAGAGAGTGCACTGCGCGACTTAGGTTATGAGTAGACGAAGAGCTCGGGTTCAGGATGCTGAAGCCTATCTTCTAAATGCCTATGCCTGGAGCGAAACCTCGGTGATTGCCCATATCTTTTCTAAAGAGCATGGCATCGTGGTGGCAGTAGCTAAGGGGGCTAAAAGGCCTTATTCGGTTATGCGGCCCATCTTGAGCCACTTTCATCCCTTATTACTAAGCTGGACTGGTCAGGGTGAGGTAAAAACCTTAATCCGTGCCGAAAATAACGGCTTTTGCCCAATCCAAGGGCGCGCTTTAATGCCAGCTTGGTATATGAATGAGCTGATTCTAAAGTTCTTGGCACCACAAGATCCACATCCTGAGTTATTTGATATTTATGCCGATTGTCTGCAACAGTTAGCTAATCAGCATAATGAAAATGCGGTGCTTAGGCGCTTTGAGTGGGAGTTACTAGAAAAAACAGGTTATGGCTCAGATCAGCCAATGCCTGATTTTAATGATGTGACTCAAAACCGTCATTGGCGCAAACAGCTTCGCCAGCGCTTAGATGAGCAGTTAGAGCATCGTGATCTTAAAACGCGTCATGTGATTCAATCCCTACATACCTTGGCGCGTTCGTTGCGTGACTAAATAATATAATCGCTTCCTTGTCACCTCATTTTTATCGGGCTATAATTTTCCGTTTTTAGGGGAGTAGTTGTTCGTCATATCCATAAAAAGCTGCCGTCAACATATTTGCCTTAAACAAGACTTGGCATGGCGTTAGCGTCTACCACATGAGAGCTTAGCAGCTCTAAGCGTGCAGATTAGCGAGACTTAAAACAGTTGTAAAACGCTTTAGTGGACCTTTTATGCTTGTCTTTGTGCTGTCTGTCCACTGTTTTGGAGGTTATTTTGGACGCTTTTATCGCATCTGTTTTAGCGGTCGCGCTGGCTGAGGTCGGCGACAAAACTCAGTTGTTAGCTCTTTTCTTAACGGCAATTTTCGCCCGTAAATCCGCCATTATTTTAGGTGTTTTGATCGCCACGGTTTTAAACCATGCGGTGTCGGCTTGGCTTGGAGTTTGGGTTTCGAGCTATTTAAATGAAACAAATCTAAGCTGGATCGTTGCCATTAGTTTTATTGTGGTCGGCTTATGGCTGTTGGTGCCCGATAAAGACGAGGAGGTCGATGAAAAATATCTAAAATGGGGTGCATTTTTAGCGACTACGGTGCTTTTTTTCTTTGCGGAAATAGGTGATAAAACTCAGATTGCTACCGTTGTTTTGGCCGCTAAATACACTGACTTTTATATGGTCCTAGCCGGAACGACAGTTGGAATGATGTTGGCTAATGTGCCAGTAATCTATCTAGGCTCATGGTTAATGAGCAAATTACCTTTTAAGCAAGTGCGCTATGGCGCCTGTATGCTGTTTTTAGTATTGGGTGTAGGCACTATAGCTCGTCACTATTACTTTTAGCGCTATGACACTCTAAAACCCTTAGAAACAAAAAACCGGTACCAAGAAAACCCATTGATACCGGCTTTAAAGTGTTTTACTAAAACAATATTAGTCGTTGTTAGTAATACCTAAGATGCTTAATAAGCTCGCAAAGATATTGTATAAGCTTAGGTACACCGATAAAGTAGCGCTAATATAGTTGGTCTCACCACCATTAACGATGCGTTGAATATCAACTAACAAAAACGCTGAGAAGATCACAATCGCTAACACTGAAATAGTCAGTGTTAAAGCAGGGATCATTAAAAAGACATTAGCAATCGCTGCAACAATGATAATCACCGCACCAATTAGCAGGGTTTTAGTCATGTTGCTGAAATCACGTTTAGCGGTAGTTGCCACAGCAGCCATCGTAGCAAAAATCGCAGCGGTACCACCAAAGGCAAGCATAATTAAATTAGCGCCATCATTTAAGCTCAAAACAAAGCCAAGCATGCGTGATAGCATCATGCCCATAAAGAAAGTAAATAGTAGTAAGAAACCGACACCAGCTGCACTGTTGCGGTTACGTTCTACTAAAAACATAAGACCAAAGGCACCCGCAAAAAAGATAATCATTGATACGCCAGGGCTAAATAACTGATTAAGTCCTAGCTTAAGAGCTAACCAAGCACCAATTACCGTAGGGATCATGGAGATGGCTAATAGCATATAAGTGTTACGCAGTACGCGATTACGGACGACGGCACCGCTCGTGCTGTGGTCTTGGTACTGTGTAGGTTGTTGATATTGATTCATGAAAACTCCAAATGTTTTTTAGCTAATTGATTAACCGTAATCTTATGTGTAATTTCTAAAAACAACAAAAAAGCTTATTAAATACTGATAGCTATGTCAATAGACAATGCTACGTAGTTAATGTTCCCATTGTTTTGTTAAAAAACGTTGACATTAGTTATTTTTAAAGTAATTTTTTAATTCATTGAGTATTT
>JAAZGT010000183.1 GCA_012511095.1 Alcaligenaceae bacterium | reverse complement strand
TTGCATTTATTTCACGCAGCTAAAGACGTAGAGGTAGATGCTAAGCATAGCCACATTGCCCAAATGGCGATTGAAAATCTTGAGGGTGATTGCACCATTGATTTAGTTCAAGGCTTGGTTGACTCACTAGATCCTGCTTTAATTACTCAAATGCGCGTGCGCCTAGAGACTTGCATTCCTTTGCGTATTTTAAAAGAGGTGCAAGCCTCAAGCGGTCAGTAAGTGATTTATAGCAAAGAGCTCAGATTAAATTGAGCTCTTTTTTATGCTGAAACCCTTTCGGCTACTTTTTCCTCGGGTGTCATCGGGCGTTTGCTTAGTCGAGTCGCAATTGTAGCGCAGACCATCAGTTGTAATTGGTGGAAAATCATCAAAGGTAAGATGATGGCACCAATGGGCATACCTGCGAAAATAATTTGTGCCATGGGTAAACCACTGGCTAAACTTTTTTTCGAACCACAAAATAAAATGGTGATACGGTCGGGTAAATTAAAGCCTAAGGCCTTACCTAAAAAGTGACTTGCACCTAAACTCAACGCTAAAATTAACGCACTGACCAAAAACACCGCTATTAAAGCTGAAAGCGGGGTTTCATGCCATAAACCCTCATTAACGGCGTGGGAAAATGCCGCATACACAACGAGTAATATCGAGCCTTGATCGACGAAGCGAACTAGCAATTTGTTTTTTAATAAAAACTCCCCGATATAAGGGCGCAACAGGTGTCCTACGGCAAAGGGTACAAAGAGCTGGAAAATAATTTTAACCACCGACATTAAGCTGATGGGTGGTATTTGATCACTAAAATCGCTCAAAATCAGTGCTACCAGCATGGGGGTCACAAAAATACCCACAATACTTGAGGCTGAGGCATTACAAATGGCAGCGGCTAAGTTACCTCGCGCGATGGAGGTAAAGGCAATGGCCGATTGCACTGTGCCGGGCAGCATGCATAAGTAGAGGAAGCCCAGATAAAGCGTGGGCGTCATCAGGGGTTCAAGCACAGGTTTTAACAAAATACCGATAAGTGGAAACACCACAAAGGTAATGCCAAAAATCACAATATGGATGCGCCAATGCATAATGCCTTGGTAAATAGCTTGTCTAGAAAGCCTCGCACCATGTAAAAAGAATAACAGCCCAATGGCTAACTTACTGCTCCAGTCAACCACCACCTCTCCCTGCCCGTGGGCAGGGAGTAGGGTAGCGATAATAACAACGATAGTAAGTAAGGTAGTGAACTGATCAGGAATTAATCGTTTAAAATTAAAGCGCATTGTTTGGTCATTTAAAATCTTAAGACCTATGAGCTTATCATTTTCGACTAATTATTACAGCACATCCGAAGCGTAATCCGCTAATCTAGAGCGTTCGCCTTTTTGTAAGGTGACGTGTCCAGAGTGTGGCCAGCTCTTAAAGCGGTCAACCACATAGGTTAGACCCGAACTCCCTTCGGTTAGATATGGGGTATCAATTTGTGCAATATTACCTAAGCAAATGATTTTAGTACCTGGTCCCGCACGGGTGATCAGCGTTTTCATTTGTTTAGGAGTAAGGTTTTGTGCCTCGTCAATAATCACAAACTTGTTTAAAAAGGTGCGACCGCGCATAAAGTTTAGAGAACGCACCTTAATATGCGATTGGATTAATTCTTTGCTAGCGCTTCTATCCCAATCTTGGAGGTTTTCTCTGTTGCTACCAGAATGTAAGAACTCAAGGTTGTCTTCCAGAGCACCCATCCATGGCTGCATTTTTTCCTCTTCGGTACCAGGTAGGAAACCAATGTCCTCACCTACCGACACGGTAACGCGAGTCATGATGATTTCGGTGTAACGTTTAGTTTCTAGCACTTGGGTTAAACCTGTGGCTAAGGCAAGTAGCGTTTTACCCGTACCAGCTTGGCCCAAGAGTGATACAAAATCAACCTCTGGGTTCATTAATAAGTTAAGGGCAAAGTTTTGCTCTCGGTTGCGAGCCACAACGCCCCATACGTTATTTTTCTTGTGGGTATAATCACGCACCGTGGCTAAAACAGCGGTTTTGCCAGCAATCTCTTTAACTTGTGCATAAAGTGGTGTTTCACCCTCAAGGTAGACGAACTGATTAACTAGGAATTCAGCACATAGTGGACCCTTAACCTTGTAATAGGTAGTGCCACCTTGTACCCAAGACTCCATGTCTTTACTGTGACGCTGCCAAAAGTCATCAGGTAATTGCATCACGCCGTCATAAACAAGATCAGAGTCCTCTAGCGAGTGATCGTTAAGATAGTCTTCAGAGGCTAAACCTAGGGCCTTGGCCTTAAGGCGCATATTAATGTCTTTGGAAACTAAAATGACCTCGCGGTCTTTTTCAGTTTGTTCAAGCGTTTGCACTACGTTAAGGATGATGTTGTCAGGTAAGTCTGCCTCGACCATCTGTTGCTCTAATGGCTTAAATTGGTGTGTTTCGAAAAACAATAAGCCAGTGGCCTCTTTGTTGCCAATGCTGTCTAAAGGAATACCAACATTAAGATCGTCATAATCAGCTACTAGTGAATCTAAGGTGCGGCTTACTTGACGAGCGTTACGTGCTACCTCAGTGAGACCCTTTTTATTATGATCCAATTCCTCAAGGGCCATCATCGGTAAGAAGATATCATGTTCTTGGAAACGGAATAAGCAGGTCGGATCGTGCATAAGGACGTTAGTGTCTAAGACAAATAACTTTTTGCCTTCGCTACGAGCTTTAGACGCAACCTTTGCTACGGTTGTTGTGGGCTCAGTAACCTTGGTAGTGCTTTCAGCTTTAGTAGCTGTTTTAGTGGCTTTTCTAGCGGCAGCTTTGCTTGGAACGGTAGCAGTTTTTTTGCTTGCCGCTTTTTTAGCGATCGCTTTGCTTGTGGCTTTCGGTGCATCGGCACTTTTTGCAACAGGAGTCTCTGTAAGAGTAGGCTCAGAGGCGACTAAGGGCTGTGTTGTTGCGCTTAATTGAGCCTCTTCTAAGTTTTGCTCAATGACTGCCTCTGTTGCCACCGCAGTTACTTTTTTTGCTGCGCTTTTGCGGGCACGACGTATTTTTGGTGTTGGAACGTCACTCATATCAAGACGAGTGGCTGGTTTTAGAGGTGGTTTAGGAAGAGCCATAATTTATACACCGAAATTAAAAATAAAAAGAAAGAGCTCAGTAGTTAATGATTACGATTACTGTAACTCTTTAAGTGTGTTAAGTACCTCGTCAACATGACCAGCTACTTTGACTTTGCGCCATTCGGCTACTAATTTACCCTCTGGATTAATTAAAAAGGTGCTGCGCTCAATGCCGCGCCCGATTTTACCGAACATATTTTTTTCTTTAATCACATCAAATTGATTACAAAGAGTTTCTTCAGTGTCGGCAATTAATTTAAAAGGTAAGTCGTATTTGTTAATAAAGTTTTGGTGTGATCTTAGGGAGTCACGTGAGACGCCAACAATCTCGGCATTTAGAGCTTTAAAAGTCTCGTTTTGATCACGAAAGTCTTTAGACTCATTGGTGCAGCCGGGGGTGTTGTCTTTAGGGTAGAAGTAAAGGACTAAGTATTTACCGCTAAAATCGTTTAAAGAGATGGTGCCTTCATTAGTTTCTGCTGTGAAATCAGCAACTTTTTGATTGATTTCCACGTTTGTGCTCATGTAATTTACCCTCTGTGTGAATTTTAAAATAGTTGAATGTCTTTATAAGAATCAATCTAACCCATCTACTAAGAGGGCCGCAACTACCATGCGGTTTTCATTCATTAAGACATTATAGGTGCGTGCAGCTGCTCGAGTATCCATACACTCAATACCAATGCCAGCATCTAATAAAGGCTGCAAAACGGCAGGTGGGACAAATTGCTGTCTATTGCCAGTACCAATAAGAATTAGCTCGGGGGCGTTATCAAAGCGAGGAGCCATGCTGCCCTCGTTAAGTAAAGCAAAGGGATCTTGCTCTTTTTTAATTAAGCTGGCCGCTTCGATAAGAGAGTCTAGCGTGATATCTTGTAAACCCTTAACTTGCCAATGGCTTACGGGGCCCTCTGGGCGAAAGAAAATAGGGTGGTGATATTTTTCACTATTAATTTCTATATAGTCGTCACCATAGCTAGTGACCGTATTAGCAGCGGTTCTTGATTGCAACTGAAGTTCCACTATATCTCCTTTTTTTACTAATCTTAGAGTTCAATTGTGACATGTTAATGAATCTAAATCGTTAATAAGACATTTTTAACATATAAAAATTTACTATTTTCGCTAATTTAATTGCTCGATAACCCTAGATAGGATAGATTAAAGAGTTTGTCAATATTTAATTTAATCAGTGGTGACCTATGAGATCTTTTCCGCGTATTGAGCGTTTACCCCCCTATGTGTTTAACATTACTGGCGAGCTTAAAATGGCGGCGCGTAGGCGTGGTGAAGATATTATCGACCTGTCTATGGGTAACCCAGACGGTCCAACCCCACAGCATATCGTTGATAAGCTAATTGAATCAGCTCAAAAGCCACACACACATGGCTATTCGGTATCTAAGGGTATTTTTAGACTCAGAAAATCAATTGTTGATTGGTATGAGCGTCGTTATCAGGTTGACTTAGACCCAGAAAACGAGGCTATCGTTACTATCGGCTCTAAAGAGGGTTTAGCGCATTTGATGCTAGCGACTTTGGCCGAGGGCGATACGGTTTTAGTACCTAATCCCAGCTATCCGATCCATATTTATGGTGCAGTGATTGCTGGGGCTAATGTTCGTTCAGTACCAATGATCCCTGGTGGTGATTTTTTTGCTGAAATCGAAAAGGCGGTTAGCGAGTGTATTCCTAAGCCGAAAATGCTGATTATTGGCTTCCCTAGTAACCCAACCGCTCAGTGTGTTGATTTAGAATTCTTTGATCGCATTGTTGGATTAGCAAAAGAGCACGATATGATTGTGGTGCATGACTTAGCTTATGCCGATATGAATTTTGACGGTTATGTCGCACCCTCAATTATGCAAGTACCTGGCGCAAAAGATGTCGCAGTTGAGTTTTTTACACTCAGTAAAAGCTATAATATGGCTGGTTGGCGCGTTGGCTTCATGGTGGGTAACGAAGAGGTTGTTAATGCCTTAGCTCGTATCAAGAGTTACCATGACTACGGCATGTTCACCCCGATTCAGGTGGCTGCGATTGCAGCTCTAGATGGTCCTCAAGACAGTGTTACTGAGCAAGTTGCGATTTATCAAAGTCGTCGCGACGTGCTTGCTAAGGGCCTGCATGAAATTGGTTGGATGGTTGAAATACCTAAGGCCTCAATGTACATTTGGGCCGAAATCCCTGATTTTTATAAGCCACTAGGTTCGTTAGAGTTCTCTAAAAAGCTACTATCAGAGGCTAAGGTCGCTGTTTCTCCAGGCGTAGGTTTTGGTGAACACGGTGACAATTACGTACGATTTGCTCTAATTGAAAATGAGCAGCGTATTCGCCAGGCTATTAGAGGAATTAAAGAGATGTTTAAAAAGGATGGAGCATTCAGTGAATGATTTAAAACCGGTTAAGGTGGGTTTACTCGGCTTCGGAGTAGTTGGTAGTGGTACTTGGGCGGTACTTAATCGCAACGCAGATGAGATTGCTCGTCGTGCGGGCTGTCGTATCGAAATTGTGCGTATTGCTACTCGTAGCCCTGCCAAGGTTAGCGATGTGCCCGAGCATGTACAGGTTGATGATGACCTAATAGGCTTGGTTAACGACCCAGAAATTGATGTGGTTGTTGAGCTGATCGGTGGTTCGACCATTGCTCGTGATCTAATCCTCAGCGCCATTGAACAAGGCAAGCATGTCGTTACAGCTAACAAAGCATTATTAGCCTTGCATGGTAATGAGATCTTCGCTAAAGCCAGTGAAAAAGGCGTGATGGTTGCTTTCGAAGCAGCAGTGGCTGGTGGTATTCCTATTATTAAATCGATTCGTGAGGGTCTAACTGCCAACCGCATTCAGTGGCTTGCAGGCATTATTAATGGCACCACAAACTTCATTCTTTCTGAAATGCGTCGCCGTAAATTAGACTTTGCGACCGCTTTACAAGAGGCTCAAGACTTTGGCTATGCTGAGGCAGATCCTACTTTCGACGTTGAGGGTATTGATGCAGCGCATAAATTAGCGCTATTGGCATCTATTGCCTTTGGTATTGAAATTCAATTCGATAAAATCTACGTTGAGGGTATTAGCCATTTAGCTCAAGAGGATTTCACCCACGTGCTTAACTTGGGCTATCGCATTAAGTTATTGGCAATTGCTAAGCATCGCAAAGATGGTATCGAGTTACGCGTACACCCAGCCTTAGTTAAGCAAAACGAGCTAATCGCTAATGTCGAAAGTTCTATGAACGCAGTGTTAGTTCGTGGTGATGCAGTTGGCGAAACGCTTTACTACGGTCCTGGTGCAGGTTCTGAACCTACGGCTTCGGCAGTAGTAGCAGACTTAGTTGATGTGAGCCGTATGCTTAACACCGACCCTGAAAATCGTGTACCGCATTTGGCTTTCCAAGCTGATGCTCTAGCGAGTTATCCGATTTTACCAATCGAGGAAGTCAGAACTTCTTATTACTTACGTTTATTAGTTGATGATCGTGCCGGTGTGCTGGCAGATATTACTCGCGTTTTAGCCGAGGGCAATATCTCCATTGACTCCATGATTCAAGAGCAGGAGAGTGATGGCAAAGCTAGCATTATCTTCCTCACTCATACGAGTAAAGAGGGCGACGTTGATAAGGCCATTGGCCAAATTGAGCAGATGCCATTTGTGCATTCCAAAGTGACCCGCATCCGTTTGGAGCAACTAGAGAAATGAAATACGTTTCGACCCGTGGCGGTTTAATCCCCACAGAATTTAGCGATATTCTTTTAGAGGGTTTAGCCCCCGATGGTGGCCTAAGCGTGCCGTCGATCTTGCCTCGCATTGATAGTGCCACCCTCGAGGTTTGGCGCCGTTTAAGTTACGCTGAATTAGCAACTGAGGTGCTAAGTCTATTTATCACAGACATCCCTAAGGATGATGTTCGTAAACTCTGCGAAAAGACTTACAACACAGATAACTTTAGTTGCGAAGAGATCGTTCCTCTTAAAAAGATTAATGACAAGATTAGCTTAGTTGGCCTATCTCAAGGCCCAACCTTGGCGTTCAAAGATATGGCAATGCAGTTTTTAGGCAATATCTTTGAGTATGTATTAGCTAAGCGTAATACTACCGTTAATATTTTAGGAGCAACCTCAGGCGATACGGGTTCAGCTGCTGAGTATGCTTTACGTGGCAAAAAAGGCGTTCAAGTCTTTATGCTTTCTCCTCATGGTCGTATGAGCGAGTTCCAGCGTGCGCAGATGTTCTCTCTAAACGATGAAAACATTCACAACATCTCTGTTAAGGGTGTGTTTGATGACTGTCAGGACATCGTTAAAGAGCTCGCTAATGATCTAGACTTCAAAGAAAAATATCATTTAGGTGCGGTTAACTCAATTAACTTTGGCCGTATTGCAGCTCAAGTGGTTTACTACTTCTGGGCTTGGTTAAGAGCCACTGAAGACGTTACTCAGCGCATTTCGATTACGGTGCCATCGGGTAACTTTGGTAATATTTTGGCTGGCCATATCGCACGTCAAATGGGTTTGCCTATTAAGCGTTTAGTGTTGGCGACCAACGAAAATAACGTACTTGAGGAGTTTTTCCGTACTGGTATTTATCGTCCGCGAGGCTCTGAGCAAACTTATAAGACTTCTAGCCCGTCCATGGACATTTCCAAAGCATCTAACTTTGAGCGTTTTGTTTATGATCTAATGCACCAAGATGGTGCTAAGGTTAAAGCATTGTGGGATGAGTTAGCTACCGAGGGTTATTTTGATCTTTCTGAGGAAAAGCATCGCTTTGAAGCAGAGTTTGGCTTCTTATCTGGTTCTAGTAGTCACCAAGATCGCCTAGATACCATTAAGTCGGTGTACGAGGAGTGCGGTATGATTATCGACCCTCATACGGCTGATGGTGTTAAGGTGGCTCGTGAAAATCTTCATGACGGTGTGCCTATGCTAGTTCTTGAGACTGCCTTACCATTAAAATTTGCTGAAACCATTCATGAGGCGATTGGTGTTGATATGCCATTACCTGAACACTTAGCTGGTTTAATGAACTTACCACAATATCTAGAGGTGATGGATAATGATGTGGAGCAAGTAAGAGCATATCTTAAGAAAAATATTCAGGTTGACTAAATAGAGTTACCTGTATCTAAATAGGGGTTTGTTGTGGAGCTTATCGATAGTTCAGCATCAAACCCCTTTATTAATTATGAGACCATAAAGCCATGAACCAAACGTATTTATTTTATTTTTTTCAATTCCTTAAAGCCATTCTTTTATTAAGCTTTGTATTTAGCTTTACTCGTTTTTATGGCTATCCAACGGGTGATGGTGGTCAGTTAAGTTTGTTAGGCAGTTTTGGTTTTTCGGTATTTGGCATGATCGTCACTACCATGCTCTACGCTATACCAACCTTGCTCGCACCTTTTGTTTATAAGTTTTTTGCTACTAAGCGAGTGATCGCAGCAGTGCTTGCGTATGTGATTTTTGCGGCTTATCACTTCTTCGTTTTACGTCATATCTCGCCTGAGTTTGAGGGCTTAACAGAGCAATACCCAAGTTTATTTTGGGTGCTATTTTTAGCGATTATTGCCTTAGCTGAATTTTTTATGTGGCGTAAAGAAAAAAAACAAAACAATCAAAATTAAATAATTAAATTTAAAATCCAAATTAAGTCATAGGGGAGACTCATATGTTGAAACAATCACTACTTGCTTTATCAGTATTTGGTGCCTTTGCAGGCGTGGCCCAAGCAGAGGCCTTAAAGGTCGGTTTTATTACCACCTTATCTACACCTGCTGGTTATTTGGGTGAGGATGCACGCGATGCTTTTTTACTGGCTTTAAAACAAAAAGAGGGTAAATTAGGTGGCGTTGATATCGATCTGATTATCGAGGACGATGGCTTAAAGCCCGCTAACGGCAAGCAAGCGGTGGATCGCATGCTACAAAATGGTGTTGAGTTATTTACAGGTGTGACCTTCTCTAACGTGTTAGCAGCGGTTGTACCAAGTGTGGTTAAAGAAAACAAAACCTACATAAGCTTAAACCCTGGTCCATCAGTATTTGCAGGTAAGCGTTGTAGTCCGAACTACTTTGTGGCTTCATACCAAAACGATTATTATCACTCTGCAGGTGGCGCAGCAGCTAACGAGGTTGGCTACAATAAGGTGGTTTTATTGGCGCCTAATTACCAAGCAGGTCGTGATGCCATTAATGGTTTTAAATCAAGCTACAAAGGCGAGGTCTTAGCAGAGATCTATACTAATTTAGACCAGTCTGACTTCTCTGTTGAAATTGCACGTATTCGTAACCTAAACCCTGATGCGATTTATCAATTCCATCCAGGTGGTTTAGGCATTAACTTTGCCAAGCAATATGGTAACTCTGGCTTAAATAGCACCATTCCTATGATGATGCCAGGCTTCTCTATGGATGCTCGCATGATTGAGGCCACAGGCCAAGTCGCTGAGGATTTTTATATTGTGAGCCATTGGGCTGTCACTTCTGAGTTGCCTCAAAGCCAACAATTCGTTAAGGATTTTGAGGCTGAGTACGGTCGTATTCCAACCGAATACGCCATGGTGGGTTATGACACAGCACTTTGGATTGATTCTGCCATCAAAAAGGTTGACGGCGACATTTCTGATAAGGATGCACTTCATGCAGCTTTAAAAACGCATGACTTTGAGTCATTGCGTGGTCAATTCTCTTTAGCCAATAATCAACATCCCATCCTCGACTACTATTTATTGCAGTTAAAAAAGGATGAAAATGGTGAATTACGCCCTCAGGTGGTACGTAAGGTTATCGAACAGGGTACTGATAACTTCGCCGTAGAATGTGAGATGTAAGCCATGATGTTGTTGCTAGAGCAGTTGTTTAACGGCTTGCAATATGGAGCCATGCTCTTTATTTTAGCTTCAGGTTTGACTTTGATTTTTGGCATCATGGGTGTGATCAATCTAAGTCATGGCTCTTTATATATGATCGGTGCCTTTGTGGCTGCCTATACTCTGAGTCAAACCGCTTCGTTTTTAGCAGCTGTGATAGCAGCGATGCTTGCAGCAGGTATTTATGGTCTGATTGTAGAGCGTTTGGTCATTTCAAAGCTTTACGGTCGCGACCATTTATACCAAGTCTTGGCTACCTTAGGCCTAATCTTTTTTTCAAATGAGTTGGTGACCTTAATTTTTGGTCGCCAACCACCGATGGTTGAAACGCCAGCGCTTTTATCAGGTTTTGTGCAGCTGCTGCCTGGTCTTAATTATCCCGTGTATCGATTACTCTTTATTGCAGTAGGTGCCTTGGTTGCCTTAAGCTTGTGGTTTTTGGTTAATAAAACACGTACTGGTATGTTGGTGCGTGCGGGAGCTGATGATCGAGAAATGGTTGATGCCTTAGGCATTGATATTCGTAAATTGTATTTTCTGATCTTTGGCTTTGGTGCCGTGCTATGCGGTTTAGCAGGGGTGATGGCGGCTCCTTTATTAGCTGTAGAGATCGGTATGGGTGAGCGTATTCTGATTACGACCTTTGTGGTTATTGTGATTGGTGGTGTAGGCTCAGTCAAAGGGGCATTGGTAGGTGCCTTATTAGTAGGCATGGTCGATACCCTAGGTCGCGCTTTTTTACCACAGATTTTTGACCAATTCTTTAGTGCTGAAATTGCCCAACCCTTAGCTGCTGGTATTTCATCCGCTTCAATTTATTTACTGATGGCCATTGTGCTTATAGTTAGTCCGCTCGGTTTATTTCCCGTTAAAAAATAAGATTTATGTTGTTATCAAACAAGGCCAAAGTGGCTGTATTTTTAGTATTACTGGTGTTGGCTCTGCTACCTTATGGAGCAGAGCAGCTGGATAATAGCTACTTGATTAGCGTAGCCACGCGCTTTTTAATTTATGCCATTGCCGCAGTCTCTTTGGATTTGGTACTCGGTTATGGCGCCATGGTGAGTTTTGGTCATGCTATGTTTTTTGCCATGGGCGGTTATGCCGTAGGTATTATCGCGCATCATCACTCCATGATGGATCCTATTTTTGGTTGGGATGGCACTAATTCTGCGCTGATTCTTTGGCCCATTGCCTTATTACTGTGTGCTCTGTTAGGTGCAATCGTTGGTTTCTTTGTCTTAAGAACTCGTGGCGTGCAATTTATTATGGTGACTTTAGCCTTTGCTCAGTTGCTGTATTTTGTGCTGATCGCCTTGCAACCTTATGGTGGTGATGAGGGGCTCTTTATGTACGAGCGTAATACCTTACCATGGCTGGACCTTGAAGATCGCACTCAGTTTTATTATGTCTGTTTGATAGCCTTAGTACTTTGGGTGTTTATTTGTGTATCCATTGTGCGTTCCAAGTTTGGTTTGGTATTACAGGCCATTCGTCAATCAGAACGTCGAGTACAAAGTCTTGGCGCCTCTCCGAAATCTTATCAATTAGTGGCTTTTATTTGGTCAGCAGTGGGCACTGGCTTAGCGGGTATTTTGTGGGCTAATTATGCAGGTTTAGTAACGCCCGATATGGCTTCTTGGATGAAATCAGGCGAGTTTTTAGCGATGGTCATCTTAGGCGGTCTTGGTACCCTTTATGGCGCTATTGGTGGTGTTATTGTGTTTTTGGGTTTAGAGCGTATTCTCACCACCTGGACCGAGCATTGGATGTTAGTGATGGGGCCGATTTTAATATTAGTCGCTCTTTACGCTAAGCAAGGGCTCTTTGGTCGTTTCTTTGGGGGTCGTTATGGTAAAGAGTAATTCTATTATTGTTCCTGAGACCTCACGTCAAAAAGCCTTAGATACACCAAAAACCGTTTTATCAGTTCAAGGTTTATATAAATCCTTTGGTGCCCTAAAAGCCACTAACGGCGTCAATCTTGACTTGTTTGAGGGTGAAATTCACGCCTTAATCGGCCCTAATGGTGCTGGTAAGTCCACTTTGTTGGCTCAGTTATGTGGTGAGTTAAAACCTGATTCAGGCAAGATTTACATCAAAGGTCAGGATGTCACAAATGATCATAGTCAGCATAAGCGAATGAGTGCGGGGATGTCGCGTTCATTTCAAATTACTGAGCTTTGTGAACAATATACCGCCTTAGAAAATGTGATGTTGTCGCTGATGCTTGCTTCGGGTAGCGGTTTTTCTTGGCGCAGTCCTTTTAAAGACAAAAAATTAGTACAAGATGCCCATGATTGGCTTAAAGAGGTTGCTTTAGATCATCAAGCTCATACCATGGTTTCTGAACTAGCTCATGGTGAGAAAAGACAACTAGAACTAGCGGTGGCATTAGCTCGTTCTCCCAATATTTTATTACTCGATGAGCCGATGGCCGGTATGGGTAGTGAAGAAACTCAGCAGATGACGCGTTTTTTAAAATCACTTAAGGGTAAATACAGCATTTTATTGGTAGAGCACGATATGGATGCAGTATTTAGCTTGGCGGATAGAATCAGTGTTTTAGTTTATGGGGAAAATGTCTTTACCGGCACTCCCGAAAATGTGCGTAAGAGCAAAACCGTGCGTGAAGCTTATTTAGGAGAGCTTTAATGTTAGAGGTTAAGCAACTCGAGGGTGGCTACGGTAAGGCTCAGGTGCTGTTTCAGGTAGATCTAGAAATACAACAGGGCCAAGCTGTCTCTATGGTAGGGCGCAATGGCATGGGTAAAAGCACCATCATTCAATGCATTATGGGGTTGTTGCCAGTACAAGGTGGTGCTATTTTTTTTAAAGGTCAAGAGATTAGTAAATTACGACCATTTCAAATTGCACAGCGAGGCATTGCTCTAGTTCCTGAGGGTAGACGTGTCTTTAAGTCACTAACGGTTGAAGAAAACCTGATCGCTACATCTAGAGGCAATAACGCCCCTAAGGCATGGACTCTAGACCGAGTTATGGATTTATTTCCCCGTTTGCGTGAGCGCCGTCAACAATCTGCCAGTACCTTATCGGGTGGTGAGCAACAAATGTTGGCCATTGGCCGCGCTTTAATGATTAATCCTAGCTTATTAATCTTAGATGAGGCGACCGAGGGTTTGGCACCTCTTATCCGTCAAGAGATTTGGGAAACCTTAGCTCAGCTTAAAAAAGAGGGCATGACGATTTTAGTAGTGGACAAAAACCTCAAAGAAATGGGTTTTTTATTAGATAAACACTATATTATTGAAAAAGGGCGAGTGGTTTGGCAAGGTACAGTTTCTGAACTTGAGCAACAAGAGACCATTCGCAGTCGTTATTTAGGTGTTTAATCGTTACTGGAGCAGAGCCATGGTGCAACAAGCAAGACACTCTTATTCACCTGCTGATGGTCATGGTTTAGCGCATGATCCATTAAATGCAATTGTTGGGCCACGTCCTATTGGTTGGATAGGGACTAAAAACAAGGCGGGTGTACATAACTTAGCGCCGTATTCATTTTTTAATCTGTTTAACTACAATCCGCCCGTTTTGATTTTCTCTGCCACAGGTTATAAAAAAGACAGTATCAATAATGTTCTTGAAACAGGCGAGTTTACTTGGAATTTAGTGACACGTGATTTAGCTGAACAAATGAATTTAAGCAGTACCACACAGCCTGTTGATGAATTTGATTTTGCTAAGCTGACACCATTGTTAGGTGAGTTAGTCGCTGCGCCACGCGTAGCAGAAAGTCCAGTCACCATGGAGTGTAAGTTATTATCTTGCAATCAATTAACTGATATCGATGGGCAGTTACACAGCACATGGATTGTGATGGGGCAGGTGGTTAGGGTGCATATCGCACGCGATTTAATTGATGAAAACAATATTTATCAAGCGCATAGAGTACGTCGGGTGGTGCGTGCAGGTGGTCCTGCCAATTATTATGAAATCACCGAAGACACGCTATTTAAAATGCACCGCCCTGGCACTAAATAAATTAGATCTTATTAAGACCGATGTTATGTTTTTGAGCAGTCCACGCTTTGCTAAAAGGGCTTAGATTTTCACGGTGTTCAAAAACGCTTTGAGGTTTTTTAGCTAGCTTGTTTAGCAGTTTTTTATGTAAGGTGGCTAAACACAATAGCGGGCGAAGCTGATGAATTTCCTCTTTAGAAAAGGTTTTTGTTGCTGATTGTGCGCTCTTAAAGAAAGACAATGCACGAGCACACTCGAAATCAAATAAAGCCTTAAATTTCTCATCATATTGTTTTTGTTGCATTTGATGAGCGGTGACATTAAATTGGCGTAAGTCTGACATGGGGATATAAATCCTACCCTGCAAACTGTGCAAACCCACATCGCGCACAATAATTGCCATTGCGATGCCCTTGGCGAGATTATCAAGAAAATCATCATGCTTTGCTGCATCATAAGCATCGCCAAGTAATTGCCACGCGAGAAGCTTGGCTAAGGCAGTAGCATTATGTTGTAGATAGTGCTCTAGATTAGCCCAATCTAAATAGCGACCTTGGCTTAAATCCATTTCAGCGGCTTCAATGATCTGAGAAAAAAGTTGATAGAGTTGCATCGCAACCTTAGTGTTTGCGCCATACTTATCAACTAGACTCCCCTCAGTTAATAAAGCTTTAGAAATAGGGTGACTAGGCTGAGCTTCAAGTGTGCGCTCAAGCTCGGCACGCCACCAAGCCAATTTAACGCGTGCTACCGAAGCCTCTTTACACTCAATTAAGACCTCATTAATTTCTTTATGAAGGGCAAGGAGCACACTGAGATGATTGCGTTGCTGCGGAGAGGTAGTTAAAAGAGCATAATAAATACTGCTGGGTGCGCGATTTATTTTGTTTGCACAATAATCAAGAGGTGTCATAAATAAGCAAAAAAATTAAATAAAGAGCTATTTTAGCAATAGTCTACACCATAGGCTTTTATTGTCCGCTAATAGACGTGGACATTAGCGCGAATTACTGCTGCACAAACAATTAAAAGGCGTACAATAATGACTAGATAAACTACACAATGCTTTATTTTTAAAGATTTTTAAAAGCTTTTGTTTTTTTAGGTGTTATTTTGCCTCGTCCGATCTTAGCAACTATTTCTACTTCCAATATGGCCCACAATTTACAAGCTGTTCAGCAACGGTTGCTGCAACAGGTGGGTCCTGTTCGTTTTAAACAGTCCAAAACCATCGCTATTGCCAAGGCCAATGCCTATGGTCATGGTATTGAGGCAGCAGTAAGTGGTTTTGCCGCAGCCGATGGCATCGGTGTTATTGAGACAGAGATGTTGCCACGTCTGCGTGAACTTGGTTGGAAAAAGGAATTGGTACTGCTCGAGGGTTTTTTTGAAGAGGCTGATCTAGAGGTCTTGCAATCGTGCCAAGTGACCACTGTCATTCATTGCCAAGAGCAATTAGATGCGCTAAAGCTATTACCTAAAGGCGCCATGCTTAAGCTCATGCTAAAACTTAATACGGGCATGAACCGTTTAGGTTTTAGACCAGAGCTATTAAGTCGCGTTTTGCCTCAACTAGAGCAATTACAAGCCCAGCGCAAAGTATCCGAGGTGGTGGTAATGACTCACTTTTCTGATGCTGATGCACCTGATCGCAGCACGTTAGATAGGGCATGGCACTGTATGAAACAAGCACTTAAGCAATGTGTAGATGCTCAATTCAAATTTAATGAGATCAGCGTCTGTAATTCAGCAGCGAGTCTACGTTTTGCTGATGATTTATTATTACCCAATTATCAAAATATTATCCGACCAGGTCTTTGTTTATATGGCTCATCACCGATGGGCAATTTGCCAGGGCAAATGGCCTCTGACTTTAATTTAAAAGCGGCGATGAGCTTAAAAGCAAAAATCCTTGCTATTCAAACGGTTGATGCAGGTGAAATTGTGGGCTATGGTAGCCGCTTCAAAGCGACTGAGCGCACTCGCATTGGTGTAGTCGCTTGTGGCTACGCTGATGGTTATCCACGTTGGGCCGATGCCTCTACCCCCGTGGTGGTTAATGGTATTGAAACACACCTTGCAGGACGCGTGTCTATGGATATGATTACCATCGATTTAAACCCTGTACCTGATGCCAAAGCTGGCGATTGGGTCACTTTATGGGGTGATGATGGAATCACTATTGATCGAATCACCGAATGTGCCCGTATGGGCTCTTATGAAACGCTCTGTAATTTAAATCAACGAGTCGTTAAGCAAATAATTTAAAATTCAATGGCAAAAGCAAAAGTAATTTATACCTGTCAAGCGTGTGGTGGCACCTCACTCAGATGGCAGGGGCAATGTCCTCATTGTCAAGAGTGGAATAAGCTCGAAGAAACCATCGAACAACGTGCTACCCCAGCAACGAAGTCAGGGGTTGCTAATCGTTTTAATCATTTGGCTGCGACCGCACCGGTACGTCGTTTGGCTGATGTGCAGATGCAGGATACGCCTCGACTTAATACCGGCCTAACAGAGTTCGATCGAGTTTTGGGTGGTGGTTTAGTACCTGGCTCCGTGGTTCTCATTGGTGGTGACCCAGGAATTGGTAAATCCACTTTATTACTTCAAGTTTTAACTAATTTATCTCATAATCAAAATGTGTTGTATGTCACCGGTGAGGAGTCTGACCAGCAAGTTGCCTTAAGAGCTAAGCGCTTGGAGTTAGATACGAATTCGGTGCAGTTATTAGCAGAAATTCAATTAGAAGCAATTCAGCGAGCAGTGGCAGAGGTAGGGCCAAATGTGGTGGTGATTGACTCCATTCAAACCATGTTCTCGGCTGAATTGACGGCCGCACCCGGCTCAGTTTCTCAGGTTCGTGAATGTGCCGCCCAATTAACTCGTATGGCTAAGCAAAATGGTATTGCGTTGGTGATGATTGGCCATGTGACCAAGGATGGTAGCTTAGCTGGCCCGCGTGTGCTTGAGCATATTGTTGATACGGTATTGTATTTTGAGGGCGATAGCCATTCTTCTCATCGATTAATTCGAGCTTTTAAAAACCGCTTTGGTGCAGTTAATGAGTTGGGTGTTTTTGCGATGACTGATAAGGGGCTGCGAGGGATAAATAACCCCTCAGCTATTTTCCTATCACAGCATTCGAGTGATATCGCTGGTTCTTGCGTTATGGCCACCCAAGAGGGTACTCGGCCTTTGTTGGTAGAGATTCAAGCCTTAGCTGATACGGCTCATGTGCCTAACCCTAGACGCCTAAGTCTAGGTCTAGATGGCAGCCGTTTAGCCATGCTTTTAGCGGTGTTACACCGTCATGGTGGCATTCCTACCTTTGACCAAGATGTATTTATTAACGCAGTGGGTGGGGTGCGCATTACTGAGACGGCTTCCGACTTAGCCGTGCTATTGGCCATTATTTCATCGCTTCGAGATAAACCATTGCCCAAGGGCTTTTTTGCTTTTGGAGAGGTGGGGCTTGCTGGGGAGATTCGACCCGCTACACGTGGTCAAGAGCGTTTAAAAGAAGCAGCTAAATTAGGTTTTGAAATCGCTATGATCCCTAAGCATAATGCACCAAAACAAAAGATTGACGGCTTAACCATTTGGCCGGTCTCTCGTCTAGCGGATATTTTTGATTTTTTAAGAAGAGAAGAATAACTTGGAAGTTGTACTAAGCTTTGCCATGTTTGTGGCACTTGGCGCCATTATCGGTTTCGTCGGCGCTTTGGTAGGTATTGGTGGTGGAATTGTAGCCATTCCTATGTTGGCCATTCTTTTCGATATGCCACAGCAATTAGCACAAGGTACTGGCTTAGTGATGATCGTTGGCAATGTACTGTTATCGGTTTATGGTTATAACAAAAATAATAAAATTGATTTTAAGGGTGTGAGTCTAGCCATTATTATCAATATTGTGCTGACTAATTTTTCTTCATTATTGGCTCAAAGCGTCGACCCGGTTTTATTAAGGCGTAGCTTTGCTGTCATGCTCTTTTTGTTGGCCTTACTTTATATTTGGCAAACTTTACCACGTAAAAATGTCGATTTGAGAAAACCTAAGCCTGAACCTAAACAAATGGGAACCTTAGGTTTTATTATGCTCGGTTTTGCGGCGGGTTCTATTGGTGGTTTTTTTGGAGTAGGCGGGTCTTTAGTGGCGGTACCTGTTCTTACTTTAATTTATGGCTATCGACAGGTGGTAGCCCAAGGTATTGGTTTAGCCTTGGTTTTACCTGGTGTCACCATGGCTTTAATTACCTACGCTTGGCATGGTAATACCGATTGGAGCATTGGCGTACCTCTTGCCATTGGGGGTGTTATGATGGTTAGACAAGGGATTCAATTGGCCGTGCGCTTGCCAGAGGTCTTTTTAAAGCGATTATTTGCCTTAGTTCTTATTTTTACTGTTGTTTTAATGCTGTTCAAATAACTCTTAGGCTTGTGTATTTTTATACTCGGTATACAATGCAGAGCCAAATTTAGATTGTTTAGTGGGGTGATGCACCATGGAAATCAAAGCGACTGTACA
>JAAZGT010000182.1 GCA_012511095.1 Alcaligenaceae bacterium | reverse complement strand
TTGACGCCCAAAACGGTGCCATCAGCCTCTTCGTAGCTCCAATCTTGAGCTTGTTGACGCTCATGATAGGCACGAATACGCTCGGCTGCTTTAATTAGCGCTTCGCGTTGCTCCGCAGGCAAAGCGTCTAAAGCTGCCTGACAGGCTTCTTTAGAAACCTCGAGATCAGCCATAGTTTGGGCATTAACACCATCAAACTTACGGCTATACTCAACCACCGCGACATCGCCACGTTGGCGTACATCGGCTAAAATTTCACTGACCGCAGACTCAATTTGCGAGTCTTGGGTTTCATCATAGGCAAGTAATTGGGCTAACTGCTCGTTAAAGCCTTGCTTGCTCGAGTCTAAACGATTAATGACTGACATAATTATTCCAGTGCAGCCTTTTCAAAAGCATCAAGGAATGGCTGCAAACTTTTACCACGAGTTTTTAAAGCGGCTTGGTTCACAATTAAGCGTGAAGAAACCGACATCACATCTTCGACGTCAATTAAGTTATTAGCTCTTAGGGTGCCACCGGTTGAAACGACGTCAACAATAGCATCGGCTAAGCCAGTTAAAGGAGCTAATTCCATAGAACCATATAACTTAATTATATCAACGTGCACACCCTTTTTAGCGAAGTGCTCGCGAGTAATGTTGACATACTTAGTGGCCACTTTTAAGCGACTACCTTGGCGCACCGCCTTTTCATAATCAAAACCTTGTCGCACCGCAACAGCTAAGCGACATTTTGCAATATTCAAGTCAATGGGCTGGTATAAACCACCGGCATGCTCTTGGCTGTATTCATAAAGAATATCTAGGCCAGCCACACCGAAATCAGCAGCACCGTATTGCACATAAGTTGGCACGTCTGAGGCGCGCACAATTAAAATCTGCAAATTAGGGTCACTGGTCGGTAAAATCAATTTACGTGAGGTGCTCGGGTTCTCTGTGACTTCAATCCCTACGGCCTCTAATAGAGGTAGGGTGTCATCAAAAATACGTCCTTTAGAGAGGGCAAGCGTGAGCTTATCCATGCTTAATTAATCCTTTGAATATTTGCGCCCACCGCACTGAGCTTTTCTTCCATTTTGACATAACCGCGATCTAGGTGATAAATACGGTCAATCACCGTTTCGCCCTCGGCCACAAGACCTGCAATGACCAAGCTCGCAGAGGCTCGAAGATCGGTAGCCATAACCATTGCGCCAGAAAGCTTTTCTACACCATTAACTACGGCGGTAGGACCATCAAGTAAAATATCGGCGTTTAAACGCAACAGCTCCGAAACATGCATAAAACGATTTTCGAAGATATTTTCTACAATCACACCCGTACCCTCTGCCACGGTATTCATGGCCATCATCTGGGCCTGCATATCGGTAGGGAAACCTGGATGCTCTGCTGTGCGGAAACTAACCGCCTTAGGCCTTTGATCCATTTTAGCGCGAATCTGTGTATCACTGACCACAATTTGCAAACCAGCCTCTTCTAATTTGTCGAGAGTAGCGCCCATAATATCGGGATCGATGTTACGTAAAATCAACTCACCACCCGTTGCGGCCACAGCACACAAGAAGGTACCTGCCTCAATACGATCAGAAATAATGGCATAATCAGTGCCGTGCAAACGCTCAACACCCTCGATTTCAATGCGGTCTGTACCATGGCCTGTGATTTTTGCACCCATGGAAATAAGAACATTGGCCAAATCAACAACCTCGGGCTCACGGGC
>JAAZGT010000181.1 GCA_012511095.1 Alcaligenaceae bacterium | reverse complement strand
AACAATTAAGAAGTCCATGACCCCCTCCTATCCTATAATCCGGATAAAACACTTACCATAATCATGGTAATGGCTGAGTAAACCAATGCACCAAGCATTGCCCAGCCAAAACCATCGACTTGGAAGCCGCTTAAAATACTACCAACCAACCAGAACATTAAGGCATTTATCACCAACAGGAATAACCCAAAGGTTATTAAAGTCACCGGAATGGTTAACACTATCAAGATGGGTCTAAGCACAGTATTAACTAAGCCTAAAACCACCGCTGCAATGAGTGCAGAACCAAAACCAGCCACATGCACACCTGCCAGTAAATAACTGACAAAAATAAGTGCTAGTGCATTAATAAACCACAAGATGATAATAGCCATAAAGCTCTCCTAACAACATTTATTGTTAGTCGTATGAACGATTAGTTCAAGTAGTATCTTTACTATTGATTAGTAGCGATAGTGATTAGGCTTATAAGGGCCATCAACTTGTACGCCAATGTAATCCGCTTGCTCTGGAGTTAATGTCGTTAAATTCACACCAAGCTTTTGTAAGTGTAAACGAGCCACTTTCTCATCTAGGTGCTTAGGTAGAACATATACCTGACCTTTTTCGTACTTATCACCATGGCAGAATAGCTCAATTTGAGCAATGGTCTGGTTAGTGAATGAAGCAGACATTACAAATGATGGGTGACCTGTTGCACAGCCTAAGTTAACTAGACGGCCTTGGGCTAATAAGATAATGCGCTTACCGTCAGGGAAAATCACATGGTCAACTTGTGGTTTAATTTCTTCCCACTCTAAAGACTCTAGGCTAGCAACGTCAATTTCGTTGTCAAAGTGACCGATATTACAAACGATCGCCTCGTCTTTCATCTGCTCCATGTGCTCATAGGTAATTACGTGGTAGTTACCAGTCGCCGTAACGAAGATGTCAGCTTTAGCAGCAGCCTCTTCCATAGTGACTACTTTGTAGCCTTCCATAGATGCTTGTAAGGCACAAATTGGGTCAATTTCAGTTACCCAAACTTGAGCGCGTAAGGCCTGTAAGGCTTGTGCACAACCCTTACCCACATCACCAAAACCAACAACCACCGCAATTTTACCGGCAATCATTACGTCAGTAGCGCGTTTAATACCGTCAACTAAAGACTCGCGGCAACCGTATAGGTTATCGAATTTTGACTTAGTTACTGAGTCGTTAACGTTAATGGCTGGGAAGTGTAAATTGCCTTTTTTAGACATTTGGTACAAACGGTTTACACCAGTCGTGGTTTCCTCAGTAACACCCTTAATTTGGGCTAAACGAGTTGAGTACCAGGTATTGTCTTCAGCTAATTTCTTTTTAATCGAAGCGAAAAGCGCTTTTTCTTCTTCGCTACCTGGGTTATCTAAAACTGAAATGTCTTTTTCAGCATCAGCACCTAAGTGTAATAATAAGGTTGCATCGCCACCATCATCTAAGATCATATTGGCTTGCTTATCAGCACCACCTGGCCAGTTAAAGATCTCATGACAGTATTCCCAGTACTCGTCTAAGGTCTCACCCTTAACTGCAAATACAGGAATGTTTTCAGCGGCAATCGCTGCAGCGGCATGGTCTTGAGTCGAGAAAATATTACAAGAAGCCCAACGCACCTCAGCGCCTAAAGCAACTAAGGTTTCGATTAGTACACCAGTTTGAATAGTCATGTGTAAGCTACCAGCAATACGCGCGCCTTTTAATGGTTGGCTCTCTGCGTATTCTTCACGTGTAGCCATTAAGCCTGGCATTTCAGTTTCTGCGATGGATAATTCACGACGACCCCAATCCGCTAAGCTAATGTCTTTAATTACGTAGTCTTGGGTTCTGATATCTGTAGATAGATTATCTGCCATTTAATACTCCTAAGTATTTTTTAAAATTTATATGAACTTTTGGAGTTAGTAGACACAAAAAAGCCCACCAACCCTACAATTTAGAGATATGGTGAGCGCCGTTAAAATATGATTTGAAGCTAACGAGCCTGGCAGGATTAGAAACCTGTCGCAACGCCCCTCGTCAACTTAAGATGTTGATTATTATAGCATAAAGGCCTTTTTACTCAAAAAGGCCCCTGCTAATTATAGTAACAAGGTGTTAGAGACCTGCTTTTAATAGAGGCACTCTGTCTAGAGCCTCCCAAGTGAACTCTGGCTCATTACGGCCAAAGTGACCATAGGCAGCTGTTTTAAAGTAGATCGGTCTTAACAGATCGAGCATCTCAACAATGCCGCGTGGTCTTAGGTCGAAATGCTTGCGCACTAATAAGGCAATCTCTCTATCTGGGATAACACCTGTACCGTTAGTGTAAACCGTGATATTAATCGGCTCAGCAATACCAATAGCGTAGCTAACCTGTACCTCGCACTCATCGGCTAAACCAGCTGCCACAATGTTTTTAGCAACATAACGCGCAGCATAAGCAGCGGAACGGTCAACCTTTGATGGGTCCTTACCTGAGAAAGCACCACCACCGTGTGGACATGCACCACCATAAGTATCAACAATGATCTTACGACCGGTTAAACCGGCATCGCCCTGAGGGCCGCCAATCACAAACTTACCCGTAGGGTTAACAATGTACTTGGTATTTTCAGTGATTAACTCGGCAGGAATGCTCGGTAAGATAATCTCGCTCTTAACCTGCTCTTTAAGATCTGCTTGCTCAATATCAGGATGGTGCTGAGTTGACACTAAAACGGTATCAATCTCGGCAGGTTTACCATCGATATAGCGGAAAGTAACCTGAGCCTTAGCATCAGGGCGTAACCATGGTAAGCGACCATCTTTACGCAACTCGCTTTGACGTTGCATGATACGGTGAGCATACCAAATTGGTGCGGGTAATAAATCAACTGTTTCATTACACGCGTAACCGAACATTAAACCTTGGTCACCTGCACCTTGATCTAAAATATTTTCTTCTGAGCGATCAACACCCTGTGCAATATCTGGTGATTGCCTATCGTAGGCTACTAATACAGCACATGTTTTGTAATCGATACCGAAGTCGGGGTTATCGTAACCAATACGCTTGAGTGTTTCACGTGCTACGGCTTGGTGATCCACATTGGCTGTGGTGGTCACCTCACCTGCTAATACAACTAAACCTGTACTACAAAGTGTTTCTGCTGCCACACGAGCGTTAGGGTCTTGCTCTAAGATAGCATCGAGTATCGCATCGGATATTTGGTCAGCAACTTTGTCTGGATGACCTTCAGATACTGATTCTGAAGTGAATAAGAAATCATTTTGCGCCATTTTAAGTAGCGTCCTTT
>JAAZGT010000180.1 GCA_012511095.1 Alcaligenaceae bacterium | reverse complement strand
TGCTGGGGGTTTGCTATATCCCAGCAATGATACCCGTGAGTTTAATCGATTAGCACTGCAATTACTTAAACGAATTTGGCGTAATGGCTATCGATATAACAAAGCAGGTGTTATGCTCAGTGACTTTTATAGTGACCAACAATACCAAACCGAGCTTTTTGATAGTGAGGTGCAAAATAGCCGTGGCCGTTATTTAATGCAAACCATTGATAATTTAAATTACCAATACCCAAGTAGCATACGTTTTGCGAGCCAAGGTTTAAGACAAGATACACAATGGACCATGCAACGCCGTTATTTATCGCCTGCTTATACAAGCAATTGGAGGGAGATTCCGAGAGTGCGTTGATTACTGCATCGTTAAAAATACTAACTCAAATTTAAAATAGACAAATATCGACTCAGCTATAATCAACGCATCAAACACAAGCACTTTAAAGTGGCTTAATACATCAGCTTTTTATTACATCTATTTGTCAATTATGATGAGTATTTTATGAGTCAAAAAATTTACGATGTCGTTATTGTCGGTGGTGGTATGGCAGGCATTTCTCTTGCTTATCGCCTAGCGCCTCATTGTTCAGTATTAATCCTCGAGCAAGAGTCTCAACCCGCCTATCATACATCCGGTCGCTCGGCAGCAATGTACATGGAGACTTACGGCACAGAGCAAGTACGGGCCCTAACCCGTGCCAGCAGAGACTTCTTTTATAAGGCCGTAGAGTCTTCTTTTTCACCTACTCCACTCTTAAGCGATCGGGGCTGCATTTACGTGGCCTCTCCTGAACATCAACAGGAGTTAAAAAGCTTTTATGAGGAGCTAAGCGCCCATTCAGCTGATAATGTTAAATTGATAAGTAAAGATGAGGTCATGCGTCTAGCCCCTTTTATGCGCCCTGAAAAAGTGGCTGGTGCAGTCTATGAGGAGCACGCTAAAGACATTGATGTAAACGTCATGCTGCTTAGTTTCTTAAGAGGTGCTCGCGCTCATGGCGCTGAGTTTAAAGCAAATAGCACCTTAGAAGCTGCTCAACAGATTAATAATCTTTGGCATATTCAAACACAACAAAGCGACACAATACTCGCTAAAACACTTGTTAATGCCGCTGGCGCTTGGGTTGATATAGTTGCTGAGCGTAGCGGCATTAAGCCAATTGGTTTTATCCCCTGCCGCCGCAGTGCTTTTACCTTTGATGCACCTGCTGAACTTGATATTAAAGAGTTGGTGATGGTGGCCGATCTGATGGAGACTTATTATTTCAAACCCGATGCGGGTCAATTTTTAGGCTCTCCCTCTAATGCGGATCCTACCGAAGCCCATGATGTGGTTGCAGAAGAGCTTGATATAGCAAGTGGAATCTATCATATCGAAGCAAACACCACCTTAAAGATCCCTCGACCCAACCATACCTGGGCTGGATTACGAACCTTTGCACCAGACAACGATCTAGTTATTGGTCGCGATCCTCTTAATAAAAACTTTTTCTGGTTAGCTGGTCAAGGTGGCTATGGCATTCAATCAGCCCCTGGGGTCTCCGAGTTAGCGGCTTGTCTTCTGTTAAATAAAGAGCTCGCCCCTGAGCTTCAAAAAGAAAAAATTAAACCTGAGTTAATTAGCCCAGCGCGTTTTAGAAAATAAACACTAAGAAGGCCGAGTAATTTCCAATCACCCGGCCCGCTCATCGCCCTTCCCTTATTGTCATTATAAGTAAGAAATAATTATTTGTCGAAAATAGCTACTAAGTAGTAGATTACCCTTACTCACCAATAAAGGCTGGACTGGCACCTGTGTAATTCATGAACTTAGTATGTTCACCAACGAAAGTTAGACGTACAGTACCAATAGGACCATTACGCTGCTTACCAATAATGATCTCGGCTGTACCTTTTTCTGGTGAGTTTTCATTGTAGACCTCATCTCTATAAATAAAGATAATGACGTCCGCATCTTGCTCAATCGCCCCAGATTCACGCAAGTCTGACATAATCGGACGCTTATTTGGTCGGCTTTCTAAGCTACGGTTAAGCTGTGATAAGGCAATGACTGGGCAATCCAACTCACGCGCTAAACTTTTTAAAGAACGGCTAATCTCGGAAATCTCGTTAGCACGGCTTTCATTACGATTAAAACCACTACCTGACATTAACTGTAAATAGTCGACCACGATCAGACCTAGGCCGCCATGTTTACGACTTAAACGACGCGCACGAGCACGTAAGTCAATTGGGTTAAGGCCTGGCGTTTCATCAATAAAAATTTGTGCATGCTGTAAACGATCAACAGCGCGTGTGACTTTAACCCAGTCTTCATTATTTAAGGTACCTTTACGCATACGCTGTTGGTCAATTTTACCCACTGAACCCAACAT
>JAAZGT010000179.1 GCA_012511095.1 Alcaligenaceae bacterium | reverse complement strand
TGTCATTGAGCGTCTGTAGCTCTTTCATGGCCTTTAACCCGAGGGGTGTAGCGGCGTTATCTAAACCAAGCGCATTGGCAGAAAAGTTCATCAAAATAGAGCCCATGGCCGGATGGTTTTTAGGGATACCTGGAAAAAGATGTTGGAAAAAAGGATTGACCAAACGCGATAAAAAATCGATGACCCCCGCTCTTTCACCGATTTTCATGATACCTAGGGCAAAGGCCATTATCCCGATTAGACCAAGAGAGATGGATGCAGCAGTTTGGGAGCTGTCAAAAAGCGCAGTAACAATTTTTTGAAATATATCAACATCACCATTGAGCAACTTAATCAAGGCAACGCCAAAGGTGATAAAGAAAAAGAACATCCAAATAAGGTTTAAAGCCATAATTTACTCCTGCCAATGTTTTAAACATTATGCATTATTTCTTCAGTTTTAAACTTATACGACAGCAAATTGACCAAGGAATAAGTCATTACGATTAAGTTTTTGAGTTATAGCTAAGGAACTTTAGTAGACTAGTTTTATATCAATAGACATAGCAACTAATGAAAACCATAGATTATTACGATAAGCACGCAGCTGATTTTGTGGAATCCACCTTTGCGGTTGATATGGAAAGCCTCTATCAGCCTTTTATTGAGCGTTTGCCATTTCCAGCACACATACTGGATTTAGGATGTGGTTCAGGTCGAGATAGTTTAGCTTTTAAAAATAAAGGCTATCATGTTGTAGCCATGGATTATTCTGAAGAGTTAGTTAAGAAGGCGACAGAGCGTACGGGGATTCCAGTCCGTTATCAGAGTTTTTATGAGCTTGATGAAGTCGAGGTTTATGATGGTATTTGGGCTTGTGCTTCATTACTTCATTGCGAACGTAGTCGATTAATCGAGGTTATTCGGAAAATGCTCAGGGCAACTAAGACCAATGGCGTGATTTATATGTCATTTAAATATGGTGATAGTGATCGTGAAAAAGACGGGCGTTATTTTACAGATTTAAATGAACAGCAAGCAAAGGATATACTTGAACAAATTGATGATGCTCTACTCTTAGAGCAATGGGTGACGCGCGATCAACGCCCAGATCGCGCAGAAGAATGGTTAAATATCTTAATTCAAAAGCGTAGTAGTATAAATAATTAATAAAAAAACTGTATGTCAGAGTTTTATGAAATTGAACCATCGTTAGAAAATTATTGGCGAGCCATTATTTTGTTTGGACGAAATGTGGCATCTTATAAATTTGCATTAGCAAAATCACTTTATGAAGTAAAAAATCAAGATAAGACCTTGGTTACTTTAGACCAATTGGCAGAGCCATTTAGTCGACATATTTGTGAACATTTGAAGTTAGCCGATAAACAAACGACGTCTGCGTCTAGTAAGTTTTTAGATTTTTGCCGTGCATATAATGCAGGCGAAATAGAACACAATACCTTGATAGAAAAGACGGTTGAATTAGGCTTTGTGAACGTTATTGATGCTTTTCATAATGTACATGGTAGTGAGGTGCCAAAACGCTTTTTTGAAGATGCACGCAAAACCCAACAAGGAATTATCCTTACTGATGAAGTTTTCGAATTATTTGAACCTGAGCATAATATCGATTTAATTGATGAAACAGAAGCCAGATGGCGTTTGGTTGAAACTGCTTGGGATATGAATTTACCTAAGCAGTTAGTACAAATTCAACATGACGATCGAGGTATTTTAGTTGCTAACAATAAAATTAGACGAGTTAATGTAACTTCGGTTAGATCAGCTCTAAATGGTTATCAAAAAAGCAGATGTTTTTATTGCTATGCGCCTATTACGTTAGAAGAAACACTTGAGTTTTCAGCTGACGTCGACCATTTCTTCCCCCATAAACTACGCGCATGCGACATTCAAAAACCAGTCAATGGCGTTGCTAATTTGGTTTTATCATGCACTCAGTGCAATAGAGGAGTTGGAGGGAAGTTTGATCAATTGCCTTCGACTGAGTTACTTTCGCGTTTACATCGTCGAAATGAATATTTAATTACGAGTCATCATCCACTACGAGAGACTTTAATTAGTCAGACTGGACTAACTGAAGCCAAGCGCAGGAGCTTTCTTCAAGATGCCTATACCTGCGCGACTTTGCATTTGGCTATGAGCCATAAGTGGCAACCTGCCCCTCAGGGCAGTGCCATTTTTTAATGTGATTTATAAATAAAAGTCTTATTGTTGTGTCATTACTCAACTTGCGCCTCAGGCATTATTTCAAATAACACCTCTTTTGGACGACATAAGCGAGTACCATTTTCTGTTACCACGACAGGCCTATTCATTAGGATAGGTTCTTTGACCATCCAGTCAAGGAGCTCTTCATCGCTCCATTTGGGATCGTCTAAATTATTATCTTGGTAGATAGCTTCTTTTTGACGCATAAAGTCGCGAATTGCTAAACCAGAATCTTTAACGAGTTTTTGTAACGTCTCTTTAGTAGGTGGCGTTTTGAGGTATTCGATGATTTCTACCTCTTTACCGGCATTTTTAATTAACTCTAAGGTATTGCGTGAGGTGCCACAATTCGGGTTGTGATAAATCGTCGTCTTAGTAGTCATAATAATCCCTTAAAAATCAATAAAATTTAATAAATGTTGCCTAAAAATCAGTAGTTTGGATTTGATTTTCCATAGTTGATACTAACACGTTTAGCAATAATTAGATGTGCTTTAAAAACAGCTTTTTTAACATTGGTTAACGCTACGTCAACTTGAAAGAACGTTGCATATTAGCTGTAGTTATTTGTTTTAATTCAACTTTTAGTCTTATATAAGACTTAATTTTCGTTTATTATATTGCTGGCGACATTATCAAAAATGATGATGTATTACATTAAAACCTACAAAAAGATTA
>JAAZGT010000002.1 GCA_012511095.1 Alcaligenaceae bacterium | reverse complement strand
TCTTCGAGACCTAGACGACTGGTAGCAGAAAAGGCAATGGTCTCAACATGACCTAATTGATTAGCTACATCTTTGCGTAGCTTAGCGATGGCCTTTTGCCTTTGACCATAGGGTAATTTATCGGCTTTGGTCAGTAAGATGAGTACCGGACGCTTGGCCTGGGCAATCCAATCAACCAAGCCAATATCGTGCTTGGTAATACCGCGACGAATATCAATTAGCAGAACCACACCTGCTAATGAAGGGCGCTTAATTAAATAATTACCTAATTCCTTGCCCCACTCTTGTTGCTCATCTTGGGCAACAGAGGCGTAGCCATAGCCAGGTAAGTCGACTAAATAGCCTAATGGATGATCAGGATCTAAGGGGTCGGGGATACCGAACATATTAATTAAACGGGTACGACCAGGCGTTTTACTTGAATAAGCGAGGCGTTTTTGGTTGGTGAGGACATTAATCGCAGAAGACTTTCCTGCATTTGAGCGCCCTACAAAACAAACTTCAGGACCTCGTGGTGCGGGTAATTGCGAAACCTTACTTGCCGACTGATAAAATGAGGCTCTATGTAAAAGGGACATTGCGCTAAGACAAATTGATAGTGAATAAAAATGACAATACGTTAATATAGTGCATAATTACATTGTATAGTCTTTGCCTAGTTTTTAGCGGGTAAAAACGCTAATTTTTATTACAAATCTTAATTATTGCTACTATTAGTGGCATATTGCATTAAAATGTGGGCGTTTATTTATAAAATTGGGCGAGTTGTGATAAATCAGGCAGATCGTACTTATTTTCGTTTAACTCGCGATCAGTGGATTAGTGTTTAATTAGCGCCTGCCTGTTATGGGGTTGGTCTCAGAGGATATTCATGAAGCACGTTATTTCTAAAATTGTCATGGCTTGTGGTTTAGCTTTAGGTGTAGCTAGTGGTGCAGCCATTGCTCAAACAGCAGTTGGTCCGGCTAAACCGGATATTGAGCGTGGTCAGCAGTTATATTTGACAGGTGACCCTGCACGCGGCATCACGACCTGTGTGGCATGTCACGGTCCTGCTGGTGAGAGCATGGTGCCTATTTACCCGCATATTGCCGGTCAGTCTTATGAGTATATTGCTGCTCAATTAAAAAACTTCCAGGTTGTTGAGGGCACCACTCAAAGTCATCGTCGTAACGCCAACGCAATGCTTATGGCTCCTATTGTTGCTCAAATGACGCCAGAAGATATTGCTGATTTAGCTTTATATGTTAGTAGTCTTGAGTTAAACAACCCAGCGATTGCTGAATTAGCAGCTGACCAAGAGATGGTTCAACGTGGTCGTCAAATTTGGCGCGGTGGTGTGCCTGAGCGTAATGTGCCAGCCTGTGCTGCTTGTCACGGCGCTGATGGTCAAGGTATTCCAGGCCAATACCCTCGCTTAAGTGGCCAGATTCCTTCGTACCTCGAAGAGCAATTAAATGCCTTTGCTGATGGTGTACGTGATAACGCAGGTACTGAAAACCACATGGCAGAGATTGCTAACCGCTTAAGTCGTAGAGATATCAAGGCAGTTGCAGACTATGCAGCAGGTATTCGCTAAGTTAGTACACTAAATTAGTAATACCTATCTTTCTTGATGTTTTATTAAGACATTAAAGTTTATTTAAGGCTCTAGGGAACTCTAGGGCCTTATTTCACTCTAATGCTTTGTAACATTTTTTGACCCTTATTTATTGCTTGGGTTCATGTGTTATTAGGTATTGTTTGTAATATTTGATGCCTTGATTAAGGCATAAATAAAATGAAGAAATTATTATTTGTCGCTCTGTCGGTTTTTTTATTATCCGCCTGTGCTGAAAAGGAATACAGCATTGGTGATTTTAAAGACGATGAAAAGCTCAGATTGAGTTTCGTTGCTAAGTGTAATCAAGGCGAAATTGACCCTAAAAGC
>JAAZGT010000178.1 GCA_012511095.1 Alcaligenaceae bacterium | reverse complement strand
TGCTGCACAGCAAGAACAACAACCTAGCTTTGGCATGCAAAGAAGCTACCTAAAGGACTTATCTTTAGAAATGCCTAATGCGCCTCAAATCTTCCTAGAGCAAGAGCAGCCAACGGTTGAAGTTAGCCTGGATCTTGGTGCTGAGCGCCTAGCAGAGACCATCTTCGAGACTACAGTGCGTGCAACCATCACCACTAAAATCAATGACAAGGTGCTTTACCTAGTCGAAGGTACTCAAGCAGGCATTTTTGAAATCGCTAACATCCCTGAGGATCAAATCGACCCTTTAATTGGTATTGTTTGCCCTTCAATGATCTTCCCTTATTTGCGTGCAAACTTAGCTGATGCAATTAACCGCACTGGTTTACCTTCAATTCACTTAGCTGAGGTCAACTTCCAGTCGCTTTATGAGCAACGCTTAGCAGAAGCCGCCGCTCAAACTGAGGCGGGTGCCGAGGCGTCGCAAGGCGAAGACAAGCCAACACTTAACTAATTTAAGTTTGAAATATGCAATCTACTAGCCACACTCCAGAAGTAACGCCTGTTAACACCTTAGTCATAGGTGCGGGTAGCTGGGGCACAGCGCTAGCGGTTGCAGCCGCACAGACGGGACCAGTGTTACTCTGGTCTCGCCATGCGGAGCAAGCTGAGCATATTAATCAGCATCATCGTAACCCTTCGTATCTTCAAGATATTGAACTACCCGTTTCTCTAAAAGCCACTGCCGACAAACAGGCAGCAATTGAGTTTTTAAGCACTGACACCCCAGCCTTCATTATTTTTGGACTACCCGTAAAAGCCATGCGTCAAGGTATGCAAGAGTGGTTAGCCCTTTTTAAAGAGGCGGGATTAGATCATGTGCCTTATGTTTGGACCTGCAAAGGTTTCGAAGAAGAAACTTCTTTATTACCACATCAAATCATTGACGATGTAGCGCCTCATTCTAAGCAACCTAGAGGCGTATTATCAGGCCCTACATTTGCGCGCGAGGTTGCTTCTGGCTTACCTGCGGCCATTACTGTTGCTAGCAAAGATCCCATCGTAGGTGAACGCGCTATTCAAGCATTACATAGTCAACAATTACGCGTCTACTACAGTGATGATGTGATTGGTGTTGAGGTAGGCGGTGCATTAAAAAATGTCATTGCTCTTGCCTGCGGCATTAGTGATGGTCTAGCTTTAGGTAGCAATGCACGTGCAGCCCTTATTACTCGTGGTCTTAGTGAAATCCGCCGTCTTGGTTTAGCCATGGGTGGCAATCCTGATACTTTTCATGGACTGACGGGTTTAGGTGATTTAGTATTGACTGCGACAGGTGATTTATCTCGCAATAGACAAGTTGGCTTAGCATTAGCTAAAGGTCAAAACCTACAAGAAATTCTAGCCACTGGCTTAACTGCCGAAGGTGTACGCTGTGCACGTTCTGCTTATGCACGCGCTAACAGCTTAGGGGTAGAAATGCCGATCACCGAGGTGGTCTGCGATATTCTATTTAATGGGGTTAACTCTTTAGAAAGCGTAGCTAAGCTTTTAGCTCGTGAAGTTAAATCTGAGGACTAGCTTGCTTTAATCGTTGCTGAGGCTAACACCCATCAGCTATCTACACGCCCTACTTTCTACCAATAGAGCTAATTGATATTCTCGTTTCCCCATCAAAACTTAAGCTGGCACCACGCCATGCATGACCATTAACAATCTCAAAACTCAAATGCAGTAGACCATCGTCACGGCGTTGATCCTCTAGCGCTTGATATAAACGCTCCAACGCTGCGCGACTCACTAAGGCAGGATTCCTACCAATGCTCGGATTACCACCCAAAGCGCGCACATCTGCAAGTAATTTTTGTGGCGTTTTATAAGTTAAGGTGATGATTTGTTGATCCATGACTGGATCCTTAAAACCACTTTCCATTAACATATCGCCATAATCATGCATATCTACAAAGGCCATGGTTTGAGTTTTCCAATCTGCACGTTCAAGAGCCGCTCGCAACTCAATCAAAGTCGATGGACCAAAGCAAGAAAACATCAATAAACCATCAACCTCTAAGAGCCTATACCACTCTTGGAATACCGCAGGGGGATTACGATGCCAGTGCAAGGCCATATTAGACCAAATAAAATCAAAGCTATTAGGCTCCAACTTACTATCTGCTAGATCCTCTTC
>JAAZGT010000177.1 GCA_012511095.1 Alcaligenaceae bacterium | reverse complement strand
GGCTTTATTTCTTGTAATTCTTGTCATAACGTCATGCTTGGTGGTGCGGATCATTTAGTAAGCTCTGTGGGTGACTACTGGGCTCAGGGTCCTATTAACTCGCCAACGGTCTTTAACTCTAGCTTAAACTTTGTGCAGTTCTGGGACGGTCGTGCCGCTGACTTAAAAGAGCAAGCCGGTGGCCCAATCGAAAACCCATTAGAAATGGGCTCTACACACGAATTAGCCGTTAGTATTTTACAAACTATCCCTGGCTATGTTCAAGAGTTTAAAGATGTCTATGGTGTTGATGAGATCAGCATCACAGAGGTAACCTCAGCCTTAGCAGCATTTGAGGAAACTCTTGTTACACCTAATTCGCGTTTTGACCAGTGGCTCAGTGGTAAAGACGATGCCATTACAGACCAAGAGTTAAACGGTTATTTATTATTTAAAAATAGCGGTTGTGTCGCTTGTCACAATGGTCCAAACTTAGGTGGTAATTCATTCCAACGCATGGGTGTATTTGAGCCTTATGTAACTGATAATGAATCGGCGGGACGTGCTGGTGTTACTGGCGAAGACGTTGACCGTATGAATTTTAAGGTGCCTACCTTACGCAACGTTGAGTTAACTTATCCGTACTTCCATGACGGTGCTGCCCGAACCTTAACTGAGGCAGTAGATATTATGGGTCGCTTACAACTAGGTAAAGAGTTTACTCAAGAGGAAACGGCAGATATTGTAGCTTTCTTAAAAACGTTAACAGGTGAACAGCCTGAGTTTACTATCCCAGTATTACATCCTAATAGTGATAAAACACCAATTGGTCAACCTTGGGCACCTCAAGAAAAAGCTGCTGAAAGTTAATATTTAATTAATTTTAACCCGCTATAAACACACAAAAGGCCGTGATTGCATTGTAGTAATCACGGCCTTTTGCTTTGGCGGCATAAATTTATTTCATTGAAATCGTGGTGTTAACATTGCGATCATGTTGTGACCAACGAGCAGTAACTGTTTTAGTCTGGGTCCAGAAACTAAAGGCTTGTTTACCGTTAGGACCTAGGTCGCCTAGTTTAGAGGCACGAGAACCAGTAAAGCTAAACCATGCAACAGGCACTGGGATTGGTACATTAATACCCACTTGGCCAACATCAATATTGCTCTGGAAGTGGCGTGCTACACCACCATCTTGAGTAAAGATGGCAACACCGTTACCGTTAGGGTTGTCGTTAATGAACTCAATGGCTTCATCAAGCGTATCAACGTTAACAATCACTAAGACAGGACCGAAGATTTCCTCATCGTAAATGCGCATGCCTTTTTTAACACCAGTAAAGATGGTTGGGCCTACGAAGTTACCGTTTTCATAGCCTGGTACGACATGATTGCGACCGTCTAGTACTAGATTGGCACCTTCATCTACACCTGATTGAATTAATGATTCTACGCGCTGTTTAGCAGATGGAGAGACTAGAGGGCCTAAGTCAGCGGTGGTGTCGGTACCAACATTAACTTTTAAGTCTTTGGTTTTTTCAACGAGCTCATCAACCCACTCGCTAGCTTCACCTACCATCACCGCTACAGAAGTAGCCATACAGCGTTGACCAGCGGCACCAAAAGCAGCACCAATTAACTGGTTAATCGCAACCTCTCTATCTGAGTCTGGCATGACTACGCAGTGGTTTTTAGCACCCATCATGGACTGACAGCGTTTGCCATTATCAGAGGCACGTTGGTAGACCTCTGTACCTACATGGGTTGAGCCGATGAAAGATACCGCTTTAATGTCTGGGTGCTCACAGAGACGCTGTGCAACTTCAGGGCCACCGTGAACTACATTAAGTACACCTGGAGGTAGGCCAGCCTCAAGCGCCAACTCAGCTAAGTATAACGAAGCGCTAGGGTCTTGCTCAGATGGCTTTAAGATAAAGGTATTACCAGCAGCTACGGCATATGGGAACATAAAACAAGGTAGCATCACAGGGAAGTTAAAGGCAGTAATACCAGCTACCACGCCTAAGGGTTGGATTAGAGTATAAACATCGACACCTGTAGCAGCGTTTTCTGAGAACTCACCCATTTGCATGCTGGCCACCGAACAAGCGTGCTCGATTGCCTCTAGGCCACGACCTACTTCGCCCATCGCATCAGGTAAGGTTTTACCATGCTCTTTGGTGATTAGTGCTGCTAGCTTTTCAGCATTATCGCGTACTAGTTCTTGAAGTTTTAGCATAACGCGCATACGTCTATTAATGCCTGTATTGCGCCATGTTTTGTAAGCCTCTTTAGCATTAGCGATTGCAGCATCAACCTCATCGATGCTGCAAAGAGGAACCTTGGCAACAACAGACTGATCGGCTGGGTTTAAAACATCTAAGTATTTATTGGTCGTAGATTGGACTTTTTCGCCATTAACTAATAATGGAATGATAGGTACATTGCTCACGTATGTCTCCTGAGTAATTGTTTGCTCTTTTTTATTTATGTACTTATTGTGGTGTTTAAAAAGGCAAATATCAATACAATAAATGCACAATGATTGTTTATTAATGCACAAGGGTGTTTAAAAATGACTATGGATTGGGATGGTTTACGCTATTTTTTAGCGGTTGCTAGGACCTCTAAGGTGTCGGAAGCGGGGCGCCGTTTAGGGGTAGAGCACAGTACTGTTGCGCGTCGGATCCGTCAATTAGAGCAGGATATGGGTACGGTGCTTTTTGATAAGTCGCGTCGCCATGGCTATGTCTTGACTGAGTCAGGTCGCGATTTATTACAGCATGCTGAGAAAATGGAAAGTGAATTATTACAAGC
>JAAZGT010000176.1 GCA_012511095.1 Alcaligenaceae bacterium | reverse complement strand
ATCCCTTTAGCCGCTGCTCGTTATGCTGAGTGCTCTGTTGCTTTAGGCGTTGCAAACGAAAGTGACGGCATCGCCCAGGCGAATCTAAAACTGATCCAATTTCTAAAAGATTTAAATAAAGAGTTGAAGGTACCTACCTTGGCCGAATTTGGTGTTGATAAGGCGGAATTTGACCGAGTACTTGAAACCATGGTTGAGCAAGCTTTTGCTTCTGGCTCACCCAACAATAACCCAAGAGTGCCTAATAAACAGGAAATGCGTAACCTATACGAGCGCTTATGGTATACGCCTCTTAATCCATAAAGCACTAAAGCACATCAGAGAGGTGCTTTAGTGTGTTTGTGAAAGGCATTAAATAATAGCTACATAACTACTTAATACATGCCTTAATTTTTTCTAAATCAGGGCCATCAATACTACGACCTAAGTTAAATGGCTTAGAGATTTCACGCCAATCCTTATAGTCTTTAAGGTACTCAAGTTGACTTGCATATACTTTTGCAGCATCGGGGTTACTACAAGCCACATTAACCATGACCTCGTTGGTAACATCCTGAATTTTTGCTAAGTCCTCGTCGCTAAAGCGATGAACTTGAACACCTGCTTCTTGGAAAGTACGCACACCCTCGGTAGCTTTCTTTTCAGAGTTAGTCAGACCAAACATCATAGTGGCATTAGCAGCAATCTTAAGCTTTTCTTGAGTCTCTTTGCTTAAGGCATCCCACGCCTTTTTATTGATCATCACACCAAAAACAGAAGCAGATTGGTGCCAACCCGGCGTACTCCAGTGTTTAGTCACTTGGTGTAAACCAGCTGATACGTCAACACTAGGAGTAGAGAACTCCGCACCATCAATGACACCGCGCTCTAGTGATTGGTAAAGCTCTTGTCCAGCCATAGACACTTGAGTGCCACCGATTTTTTCTAAAACCTGACCTTGCTCTAAACCAGATAAACGTAAACGCTTACCTTTAATTTCTTCAAGGTTACGAACTGGGTCTACTGTGCGGAAGCCTGATTCGTTATTAGTGATATTGTACGGTAAGTAAACCATATTGTATTTACCGTAAATCTCGTTATAAATCTCAGCACCGCCCCACTCTTGAATCCAGTTTGCATAGTCCACTGCGTTAAATAGGCTCGAGTGCGTTGCTAAAGGTGAGAATGCTGGGTTGCGACCTGCCCAGTAACCAGGCCAGTCAGCACCTGCTTCGATCGTACCCGACTCAACAGCACTAAATACCTCACCACTTGGTACTAAAGCACCACCCTCGAAAAACTCAATTTTTAACTCATCACCAGCAAGTAGGTTTACTAACTCCACCCATTTTTTATCCGTTTCAACTAATTCAATTGAAGCTGGCCACGTACTGGTCATCGTCCATTTCTGAGGCGCAGCATGAGCAAAGCTCATTGTGCCAAAAATAGCGGTTCCAACTAAAACGTGTACTGTTTTTTTAATTAATGACATATTGTCTCCTTGTCAATTAGTTCCCGTATAGCACCTGAGGCAACCAAGTGATTAATGGTGGGAATAAAGCGATTAATATACACATAAACACAACCAGGAAAATAAAAGGAATAACACCCTTAATAATCTCTGTGGTTGGAATGGATTGAGGCGTAATTGCCCTTAAATAAAATAAAGCGTAACCAAATGGCGGGGTTAAGAAAGAGGTCTGTAAAAGCACCGCCACCAAAACTACGAACCACAATAAGCTAACGCCCATTTCTTGAATTAGTGGTAACAAAATTGGGAACGATAATAAAACGATACCGGTCCAATCTAAGAAACAACCAAGCACAAAAACAATGAATAGCATGACCAAAAGTAATAACCATGGCGCCATATCTAGGCTACGCATTAAGTCCTGTACTGCGGTTAAACCACCAGTAATATTAAACACACCCGTAAAGGCAGTTGCCCCAACAACAATGAATAAAATCATGGCTGAGGTTCGACCGGTTTCATAAAGTGCATTAAAAAACGTACGCCATTTAAACTTACCGCGAAAAACCACAATAAGAAAAGATAATAAACAACCAATTGCCGAAGCTTCTGTGGCAGTGGCAATACCGACTAACATCGAACCTAAAATACCTAGAATCAATAAGATCGGTGGCACGGCCTCAACAATCAACATCTTGATCAATTCGCCCTTAGAAATTTTATCTTCGGGCTCTACCGAAGGCGCACTCGATGGATCGCGCCACGCTACAAAAACCACCCAAGCGGCATATAAAAGACCTAGCAATAAACCGGGAATTAAAGCTCCTGCAAATAACTCACCAATTGATAAAGGCGAATAGCTTGCCATCAAAATCAACATAATCGATGGTGGAATCAGAATCCCCAAACAACCTGAAGCAGCAATGACACCCGTGGTTAACTTGGGACTATAACCATAGCTCAGCATCGGACGGAGTGCCATCATGCCGGTGACCGTAATAGAAGCACCGATAATACCTGTGGTCGCTGCTAATAACATCGACAAAAAGACCACCGCTAAGGCTAAACCACCTCGCACTCGCGAAAGCAAGTGCTGCAAGGCCTCAAACATCTTATCGGTGACCTCGGAATCCGACAAAAACCGCGCCATTAAAATAAATAAGGGAATGGCAATTAAGGTGTAATTATCAAGCACATCACCGTAGATCCTGTTGATCACAATCCCTAGGACCATTGGCTTTCCAGCGATGAAAGCACCTAAAACGGCAACCCCACCAAGCACAAAGGCTAATGGATGCCCCATAAACAGACCTACCAAGAGTAGGCCACCCATAATTAATGCAATATACTCAGCTGACATGATTTATGTATCCTTTTTAAAAAGAAGACGAATCACCTCAGCCACACCCTGGAGGAGCAAAAGAGCAGCGGCGACGACCATAGAGATCTTCAAGGGGTAAACGGGTAACTGAACTGCACCATAAGTCGTCTCACCCTGCGCTAAAGAGCGCATCGCAAAGTCATAACTGCGAGTTAAAAAGATCCAAGAAAAAGGAAAGAAAAAGATAAGATAGCCAGCAATGTCGATCCACTTTTGCACTCGTCGCGAGAAACGCTGGACTAAAAGATCCACCCTGACATGGGATTGATGCTTAAGCGCATAAGCCCCGAGCATCAAGAAATAAAAACCGTAAAGCTGCTTTGTTACATCAAATGACCAACGCGTTGGTTGATGTAAAGCGTATCGCATAAACACTTCGTAAATGATAATGACTGCAAAAACAATGGCGATTAACGACACTATTTTCCCGATCACCTCATTTATCGAATCGATAACTCGAATAATCATGATCTCCCTTTATCGTTTTTATTAAAACATCAGGTTGTAATGTACAACGCGATTTTTCACATAACAAGCTAGGAGTTATCCCAGTTTCCGCAAGGGAAACTCAGAAAACCCAAGAGCATTGTGTTAAATAAACAATAAAGGGAGCATTTGACTAGATAAACAGAATCATTTGAATTGTAGTTTTTGACTAATTTTAATTTTGCTCTGGTTTATTATCTCGACGTAAAGCATACTCTGCCACTGCGCGCCAATCATGCCCAGTAGGCTGTTGGAAAAGACGCAAATCAAAAGCATTAGCTACAGCAAAAATGTGGTCAAAAATATCACTTTGAATACCCTCATACTCTACCCAATTAGTGGTATTAGTAAAGCAATAAATTTCTAATGGCAGACCCTCTGAAGTAGGCTCCAACTGACGCACCATTGAGATCATATCTTTATGGATTCTAGGGTGCTGCTTTAAGTAAGCCACAATATAAGCCCTAAAAGTGCCTACGTTGGTCATTTTACGTTCGTCCAAAAAGCGTGCTAGACCATCTACATCGAGCTCCTCATTATATTGAGCAATCTCTTTGTTTTTAGATGATAAATAATCGGCTAATCGACGACTACCACTCATTTCACGAAGCTTTGCCTCGTCAATAAAATGAATGCTATTGATATCAACATACACTTTACGCTTAATACGGCGCCCCCCAGACTCTCGCATACCACGCCAGTTTTTAAAGGAGTCCGAAATCAGCGCAGAGGTCGGAATAGTAGTTACCGTTTTATCAAAGTTTTGCACCTTAACCGTTGTGAGACCGATCTCGATTACATCACCATCTGCATTGTACTTAGGCATTTCGAGCCAATCACCCACCTTAAGCATGTTGTTAGCAGCTATCTGAATCCCAGCCACAAAACCCATAATTGGGTTTTGAAAAACCAACATTGAAATTGCGGTCATCGCACCAAAACCACTAATCACAATGCCTATGGACTGACCCAGCAAGGTAGAAACAATCAAAAGAATGGCAATGACTGTTAATACTAATTTAAGTGTTTGCTGAAAGCCTTGAATTGGCAAGGCCTCAAACTTCTTATTACGACTTGCCATACGGCCAATCACATTAATAAAGGCCGCCAAAGCCAAAGCAAAGAAAATGATCATGAGCACATGAGAAACCACAACGATTAGCCTGAGCAAATCGTCATCTGGCTTAAAGAGCAAAGCGCTTACTGAACTAAATATGCGCACGACAATAACCAGATAGGCATAGTGCAGTGCCTTTGATTCGCCTAAGACAGAAAGAAAGCTGCCCTTAGCCTTACGCAAAAGACGCCTAAAGCCGCGGTCAACCGCCAGTTTTAATGCGGTATAGGCAAGTAAGGTAATGGTTAGTGCAACTAGAAAAAAAACCGTTTTGACAACCAGTTCGTTTTCTGCCAGATCAACGTGTTTTAATAAATTGAGAATACTTTCTCTCATATATAAAATTCCTTCTTAATTGACTTGAATTTTATGTAAAAACTCAGAATCTAAATGCATTTCAATAGTGAAATGACCCCTAAAAGCGGAATTTAATAATTCCTACCTTTAGGGGTCATATCCTTATATTTAATTAACTTTT
>JAAZGT010000175.1 GCA_012511095.1 Alcaligenaceae bacterium | reverse complement strand
GCCACCGTGGAGATATTCGCGTAGTTCATCATCACGCCCTGATTTTTGCTATTAATAGCGATATTGCGCAATACTTGAATTCGATCCGAGAACATAATCGCATAGCCAATATCATTATCAATTGAAACGTTATCAGACACTTCACTGTCATTGGTGTACATATAATGCACCCCATAGCGTAAGTCTCTAAAGGTATTGCCGGAGAAGACATTTTCTTTACTGGTATTAGAGAAAATGCCATCGCGACCTAGACTGATGTCATTGTTCAAAATACGACTACCCGGGGAGTTCCAAATAGTCACTCCATTGCCGCGTTCTGACATACGGACTTCATTAGTGCCAATAATGTGATTGTGCTGGACCAAGGCATTGTGCGGTCCCCAAACATAGACACCTACTAGATTATTAATTAGCTGATTATGTTCAACTAAGGCACGATGAGCGGTTTGCTCCAAGAAAATACCAGCATCCATGCGGGATAAGCTTAAACCAGAATTCGTGACCGTCAAATAACGCACGGTCACGTCTTCACTCTTGACCCAGAGCGTTCGGCCTTTGCGAGTTCCTCTGAGGATCGCACTATGATCTTCAGGACCAATCAAGGTGAGATTGTCAATTTCTATAACAAATTGACCCTCATATTGACCTGATGTCAGCTGCACCGTATCGCCAGGCTGTGCTGCGGTTAGAATAGCTTGTAAATCGTCGCCCTCTTGAACCACATGCACAGCACCGTAGGCGATTGGGTACATCAGAAATGCACCCAACAACCCACTTATGACCAGACTTAAAAGAACTTGCCATCTAGATAAACTCATTGATACTCACTCAATTAAGCCTTTTTTGGATGTACGAACATCTGACCGGCCATCTCCATGTGTAACGCATGGCAGAACCACTGACAATAGTACCAATGAACGCCTGGACGTGAAGCAACATAAGTAACAGATGCTGTTTGTCCTGGAGAAACCTCCATCGCAATCCCGTGACCTTCAAGCGTAAAGCCGTGAGATAAATCCTCAATCACCTCAACGTTGGTCACGTAGACAGTTACTTCATCACCTTGGTTTACTTCAAATTGACTGATACCAAACTGTGGCGCAGTTGATGTCATATAAACACGGACCTTATTACCATCTCTGATAATTTTATTATCCATTCTTAAGTTAACACCATCTGCCTTAGCTTGTTGTCTAGCGGTCTCCCACTGCGGATCGTCTTCGTCCCAAACGTTTTTAGGGTTCACAATGGAACGATGTACCAACAGCATATCATGCGGCTCCGCAAAGCTTGGCACGTCAGCCACAAGTCGCATCTCATCGCCAGAAATATCAATTAATTGATCATTTTCGGGCTTCAATGGACCAACGTTAAGATAACGGTCTTTAGAGAACTTGTTCAAGGACACTAGCCACTTACCATCGGCGTCTTTAGTTTCACCCATGGTTGAGTGGTTATGACCTGGCTGATAGTGAACATCGAGCTTTTGAATGATTGGGTCAACATCTTCACCGGCATACTGACGTCTCGCTAAGTCAATATTCCATTTGACTAACTGGCTATCAATAAAGAGCGTGGTGTAAGCATTGCCACGACCATCAAAGGCTGTATGTAGTGGACCTAAACCTAATTGAGGCTCTGCCACAACACAATCACGCGGTTCGATCTTGTCATCAAACAAATCATCTAAAGTGCGCACATCAATTAAGGTCACGGTTGGAGAAATTTTACCGTTAAGTGCGATGTGAATGCCATCAGGTGCTGCATTACATCCGTGCGGTGAGTTAGGGATTGGAATATAGCGGGTATAAGGTGAACCATGACGACCATCAACCATCTTACAACCGTTGATTTCCTCATAATCACCCTTTTCAATTGCCTCTTCAATACGCTTAATATTAAAGACAACCACCCAGTCTTGCTCATAAGCAGAAGACTCAGCTAAGGTTAGACCTTGCTCCGAGTTATAGCAGGTTGCAAAAGAGTATTTACCTTGGTAATCCGCATCACCATTATCTAGGTTACCATCGACTTTAACCTGCCATGCAATCTCCATGGTTTCACCATCAACCGCGGTATAGACAGCAAAGAAGTTTTCCTTGTGGTTATCCATGACACTACCGTCATTTGGAATAGGCACAATGTGTTCACCATTACAAAATACATAACCCGTTTTTGGATAACGCTGTGGACGTAAACCGTGAACCGCTGAAACGTTAGGTAACTCAACAATCTTGTCGGTTTTCATCACATCACAACGAATGCGAGCTACGCGTGTATTGGCTTTGTCATTAATGTAAATATAACGGCCGTCATAGGTCTGGTCGGTAAAAGACATATGCGGGTGATGCGCGTCACCGTTTGGTAAACAGCGCATATTCTGATCTTTTAAGAACTGAGCTGTTTCCGGTGTAATATTGCCATTAAGCACCTCCAAACTCTCGTTAGTGCGACCCCAACCAGTGGCACTACACATATTAAACACTGGAATACGCATTAACTCACGCATCGAAGGCAAGCCCAAGATACGGATTTCACCAGACTGACCACCCGAGTTAAAAGCGTAATACTCATCAAGCTCACCTGGACCCACAGTGTGGTCTAGAGTGCCCTCTTTGCCTTTAGCTTGAGCAAGTGCCTCCTTGCCTCCAAACACCTTTGGTATACCAACGCCACCGGCAATACCAGCAGCCCCTGTAGCGGCCGCAGCGCCTAAGAAGCGACGACGTTTCATCTCAAGAATTGGTTTTTTATCATCTTGATCTTTCATAACAGACCTCTTTAAGGTTTGTGCTTAAAGCACGTTAATTTTAATTTTTAATAAATAGTCGAATTTGGCTACTTATCGTTTTTTATATTTTTAGGTTTTGCTTCAAAAGCAGTGGCATTAGGCATAAAGCGTAATACCTCTTCAGTAAACACAGGTGCTGCTTGTGCTTCCTTGCCTGGAGCAGCGCGACGACGTTTTTTAGCCGCGCGCTGGAGCAGCTCCGGACATTTCTTCTCGTGTAAATACAACATCTGACAATGCAAACATTGAATACACTCATTTGGTTCAATTGGGCCCTCAGGCGTAATCGCATCAACCGGACATTCCACCGCACATCGTTGACATGGATCGCCACACATTTTGTAGCGACGTAACCAGTCAAAAATACGCAAGCGTGCAGGAATAGCCAGACCCGCGCCCAGAGCACATAAATATCGACAGTAGAAACGCTCAATAAATAAGCCTGCCACCAGCAATAAGACCGCAAAGGTCACAAATGGCCAACTTCGTAGGAACTTCAGAATAATGGCAGTCTTAAATGGTTCTACCTCAGCTAATTTCTCGGCAAAAGCCAAGTCATATAAGGAAAAACCAAATAGCACAATAAAGATCACATACTTAATAGCTGCTGCCCGATGGTGAATTGCATAAGGCACTTTGATCTGTTTAATACCAATCTTTTTCGCCACCTTATTAAGTAGTTCTTGTAAAGAACCAAATGGACATAACCAACCACAGAAAGCACCTCGGTTCCAGAAAATCATGGAGATCGCTGTCGCTGACCAGAGAATAAAGACGATGGGATCCATCAGGAAGTATTCCCAATTAAAACCCGTCTGCAGCGACGAGGTAAAGGTCAACACATTGACCACTGATAGCTGAGCATTGGCATACCAGCCCACATAGAAAAGACTAAACAATAAGAAGCCCGTACGGAAATAGTTATATAACTTCTCTCGTTTAGCCAAGGCATGCTGGAAGAAAAACACCAAGCCAAGCAAGAATAAAGCAAAGATAATCACCGCAATTTGGGGTGTTTTAGATTTCCAGATGATTTGCCATAAAGGAATTTCATCATCGAACATCTGTGTCGCATCTTGTACCTGATGATCAACAGGCCCTGTAATAGTTGCTTGTGTTGATGTTGCTGGTGCAGTGCTTGGGGTTGGTGTTGCAGCGACTGTAGGGTCGTCCATGGTGTACATGGCTGGTAAGTGATAATTTAAGTCCACTGGCAAGAAAATCTTTTCATGAACCGTAATTTCACGCTGAATTAACAGCTGTAAACGCCATGGCTCTGTTGGGTCAAAAAAGTCATAATCCGTAGACACAAAGAACAAGCCAACCTCTTTAAATCGAGGCGAACCCTCGGCCATCACATCATATAAACGTTTATGCTCTAAATCGGTAAAACGGAAACTATGCTCACCCTGAATAATATCGAAGCGGTCAAAAATACCACCACGCACATAACCTGAGCCTTTAAAAGAATAAATACCATCGCCCGCTATTAATAAAGCGTGTTGTCCCTCTTTGAGGCGAGATTGCATATACTTAAACTCGGCCTCACCTAAAAGACTACGACCAATGGTAGGCGCTGATACCACCGCAGCATACAAATCAATGAAATTATTTTCAGGATCACCTGCTTGTGGTTTACGATCTGCATCTTTACGACCTGAGTCCACAAAGAGCTGATTAACCTCAGCGACATTAAGGTGTAAATTAGCTACTGCGCCTTCTTCTAATAAGGTTTCCCACGATTTAACCTCTAATAAATCAGGGTTTATCACCTTATGCTCTGCTTTGGCGGCTGTCGCTACTTCAGAAGTTGCTGCTTCTTTAGGCATACCAATGCCATAAGCCTGGCCCATGATTCTTGACGATCTAAGAATACTATCGCCAATTACCATTAGCGTTACGGTTGCTCCACTAATCATATCCACCGGTGGCGGTGCACCAATAGGCAGTGGATTTTTGATTAAATTCATGCCTACATAACCGTTAATGAAATCGACCATTTTGGCTTCGGGGATACCAATTAAGACAATTGGCTCATGGTGCTCTACAAGCTTTGCTCCAACGATAGCACCCTCATTATCTAGGGCGATTAAGGTATCAATGGGCTTACTAGAATAACCACGGGTATTGACTACATCCGTGGTTAGAAAGACATAACCAACCGCCTCTTTTCCCTTAAAGACTTCGGCAATTGGTGGCGTACCTTGCACCGCACCATAACCATCGGCACCTGGAAATAACTCAGAAGCTTGGACCTTGCCTAAAAACTCTGCTAAACGCGGATTAGCCTGTGCATGTGCAATAGAGCTAAACAAAACACAGGAGAAGATGAGCGTACAGCTTAGTAAAAACATTAAAAATGACTTTGCTGTCGACGTTTGATAATCACTTAGATGATTTATTTGCATAGGTTGTGAATATTGCACAATACTCTCCTGCTTGTTTATCTAAGGGCTTTAAACTACTTCTGCTTATATTAGATATATATTATTTGAATCTTTTTGAGCGCATTAAGATGTATAAAAAATACATCTTAAGCTGAATAGTTATCCATCACAATTCTTGCCTCAGGATTTATTATGACAAATAATAGCCTTTGTTCATAGTCTTTTAGTGAAAACCCCTATGAACTAAAAGGGCTTAAAATTAATACAAAAAATTTATTGTGATTTAAATCTGAACACAAAGCGCTTTAATTTGCCATATCGTATAATTTAAGCTTGTCGCAGGAGAGTGGTGTTATGCACCTCATAGCACCCGCCGAAGGCGCAAACTCCCATAAACGCTCAGGCCCAAGCACTGCACATTCCATTTTTCGCCAACTGGAGAGTGGTTACATTGATAACCCACCGAAGGGGCAAGTAGCGCCTGCTACAAAAACTCTCAGGTAAAAGAACAGAGGGAGTGGCATAACAATGCGTAGAATTTCTGATGGTTTTAACCTATATTTTTGTTATTGCTATTACCGCCGAAGCCATGTCTGGCGCTTTAGCTGCTGGTCGCCGTAATATGGACTTATTCGGCGTTGCTCTGATCGCTTTTATTACTGCCTTAGGTGGTGGCACAGTACGTGACATGCTCCTTGG
>JAAZGT010000174.1 GCA_012511095.1 Alcaligenaceae bacterium | reverse complement strand
GGTCTTTTAACTCAGCTACTTGTTGAGCTTGGTCAGCAGCTTCAGCGATAGCGCTTTTGATTGCTTTTAGGTTTAAATCTACTAATTTTTCGAAACCACCAAATAAAGAACCTTGAACTGAGATGAACGTGTCAAGAGCTTCTTTTTGGCGCTCTAATAATTGCTGTTGAACTTTGTTATTCATAATATCTTCCTTAATTTGTACGAGACGGGTTAAAATTGAATACTTCAATAGTTGTTGCAGCACATTATTTAAAACTTATGTTGCAGCGCAACAATTGTTATTATTCCAAACTCTAAACCATCTGTCAAGCGTTTTGTTGCGACGCACAAAAAAACGTTGCATAAAAGAAACTTCTTATAAATCAATACCTTATTAGCGACTATAAATAACAGCCCAAATCGCGCGAGATTTCTTTGGCGGCTCGCTTAAGGTCTTGGCTCCAAGCATATTGAATACGTTGGGCTGGTGCAGATAACGATAAACCAGCGACTACCTTACCTTGCTCATTAAAAATGGCAGCGGCCAAACAACGTACCCCCTCTTCTAGTTCCTCATTATCAATAGCAAAGCCTTGTTGATGTACTGCGGCTAATTCGTTTTTGAGACGCTCTAACTCATTAACACTTTTAGATGTACTAGCCGGAATCCCAGTTCGGTTGACATACTCAAGCAGCTCAGCTGCATCTAAATCAGCTAAAAACAGCTTACCAACAGCAGTTAGGTGCAAAGGTGCTCGCCCCCCAATGGGTCGGACCACATGAACACCCGACTGACCACTCCAACAACGCTCAATATAAACGATGTCATCGCCTTGCCTAATAGAAAGGTTAATGGTCTCACCAGTAAGTCGGTGCAATTGCTGCATTTGCGGGTAGGCCAACTCCTGAATATTAAGACGATTTTTAACTAGATTACCGAGTTCTAACAACCTTAAGCCTAATTGATAACGCCCACCTGCCAAGTGCTCAACGAATTGCCCTATGACTAAGTCATTTAAGATACGGTGACATGTAGAGATATTTAAACCACTCTGTGCGACCAGCTCCTTAAGGCTTAATGGCTCTGTTGATTGCGCGAGCAACTCCATTAATAAGGTAGCGCGCTCGAGAACTTGAATAGAGTACTTTGGAGATTCTGTTGACATAAGGCTAAGAGGATTAAATGATTTCCTCGGTATTAGTAATTAAAACGACCACCTACGCGCAAAACCTCACCACGTAAAAAGTCATGAGCCTCTTTGAGCGACTCGTCATTTTTGCCTCTTACCCCAACGTCAATATAACCAGGGGTATCTTTACTTGGAATCTTAGGGAGACTAAAGGTAGTGACATCAGGCCAACGATTTTCAATTTCCTCAAGAGACGGTGCTATGCGCGACTCTGGTAAATGATAGGCATTAAAAGCTAAGGTTTTTGTCGGATTATTTTGTAGCTCAAGGTATTTATTATCAAGCACCCACTCGATCATCGCCCAAGCCATTTCAGGGAAACCAGGCACAAAGGTATGGTCTTTAATAAAGAAACCTGGAATACGATTAAAAAAGTTAGGTACGATCTCGGCACCCACTGGAAATACACCCATCGATAAACGACGTTGGTTTTCAGGATCGCCAATATCTGGAGCCGCTTTACCCTCACTACGTCGATTAATTACATACTTAGTAATTAAGGCCTCAGCTTCGGGGTGTAAAGCCATTGGTAGATCGAGAGCCTCGGCTACCGCCTGACGAGTTTTATCATCGGGTGTAGCACCAATACCACCTGTAGAAAAAACGATGTCACCACTGGCAAAGCTTTCTTTGTAAATTTTAACAAGCTGCTCGTGGTCATCGCCTATGATGCGCGCCCACGATAACTCCATGCCCCGATCATCTAGCATTTCGATTATTTTACTTAAATGCTTATCTTGTCGACGACCTGATAAAATCTCATCGCCTACAATAACAAGACCGATCTTTTTGGACTTAGGCATAGGGTCCCCCTTGTGACTTACTAAGTTATCAATTAAATTATGTTTAGCCATAGACTGTCATAGTGAATTCATGTATAACTTGAATGGCAAAATATAAATAGAAGTTTAGCAAATCGCTTCTATTAAACGGGTTTATTCATGTCTTTTTTTATAAAACCTTTAGAGTCTCTTAGCGAAATT
>JAAZGT010000022.1 GCA_012511095.1 Alcaligenaceae bacterium | reverse complement strand
CGCATGGTTACAAACTCCTCAGCAGCCGTTGGGTGTATACCAATCGTGCTGTCAAAGTCTGCTTTGGTGGCACCCGCTTTAATTGCGACTGCAAAACCTTGGGTAATTTCACCCGCTTCATCACCAACCATATGTAGGCCTACAACCCTATCGCTAGCCTTGTCCACAATTAACTTCATGAGGGTGCGTGCCTGGTTACCGCTGAGGGTGTGTTTTAGAGGTCTAAACTCAGCACGGTAAATAACCACATCGCCAAATTTCTCGCGTGCTTGCTCTTCGGTGTAACCGACCGTACCGATATTAGGATGAGTAAAGACCGCAGTTGGAATGTAGTCATAACCGATTTTACGCTTAGCCTCACCAAATAGATGATCCACCAAGACCATGGCCTCACCCGTGGCTACAGGAGTGAGCTGCACTCGATCAGTTACATCACCTAAGGCATAAATAGAAGGTACATTGGTACGGTAGTTTTCATCAACCTTAATCTCACCTCTGGAGCCTAACTCGACACCCACCTTATCGAGGCCAAGACCATCGACTCTGGGGACGCGACCGGTGGCATACATCACCTGGTCAACCTCAATGCTGTCACCACCTTTGAAAGTGACCTTAAAGCCAGAATCAACTTTTTCGATTGAAGCAACATCGGTATTTAGGCGTACATCAATACCCGATTTAACCATCTCAGCGCTAATATGGTTACGAACATCTTGGTCAAAACCACGTAAAATCTGCTCGCCACGGTAAACTTGAATCACCTTAGAGCCTAAACCATTAAAAATAGAAGCAAACTCACAAGCAATATAACCACCACCCACGATTAGGAAGCGCTTTGGCAGCTCAGGCATATCGAAAACCTCATTAGAGGTAATCACATATTCCTTGCCAGGCACCTCAGGCACCATAGGCCAACCACCTGGCACCACTAAAATATGCTTAGCAGTGTACTGCTTGCCTTCAACCTCTACCGTATTAGCATCTACCAAACTAGCCCAACCACGGATTAGCTCAGCACCAGAGTTTTTGAGCAGATTATCGTAAATACCATTTAAACGAGAAATCTCTTGAGCGCGGTTTTTTTTCAACTGCTCCCAATCTAGCGTGGTCCCTGATACTGTCCAACCATAACCCGCGGCGTCACGAAAATCCTCAGCAAATTGCGCTGCATAACTATAAAGTTTTTTAGGAATACAACCGACGTTAACACAAGTGCCACCTAAATCCTTAGTTTCGGCAATAGCTACTTTGACACCCGCCTGAGCAGCAAAACGCGCAGCTCTTACACCGCCACTACCCGCACCAATAACAAATAAATCGTATTGATATTCCATAAAAACTCCTGAATTTTTAAATAATGCATTTCATGTGAAATCGACAACCAACCCGATTTCGTATAATCATTTAACTATAACTTAAGTCTAGCTTTTAACATTAAGGTGAGCTAAGCCATTTTCACCTGACTCATAAATTACATGCGCTCGACCAACTAATAGCGGGTCGATCTTCTTAATCGCATTTTTATCTTTATTAGCATAATTAAAGCGATGCAACACATAACGCATGGCATTTAAGCGAGCACGCTTTTTACAGTTAGATTTAACCACTGTCCAAGGCGCATCACTGGTATCGGTGTGATAGAACATGGCCTCTTTGGCGCTGGTATAGCCATCCCACTTATCTAAAGAAGCCAAGTCTATTGGTGATAGCTTCCATTGTTTTAAGGGGTGGTTTTGACGTTGCTTGAAACGACGCAATTGCTCATCACGGCTCACCGAGAACCAGAACTTTATTAAGTGAATGCCACTATGTACTAAGTTGCGCTCAAACTCTGGCACCTGACGCATAAACTCGAAATACTCGTGATCACTACAGAAGCCCATAACGCGCTCAACACCCGCACGGTTATACCAAGAACGGTCAAATAAAACGATTTCGCCCTTGGTGGGTAAATGCTGAACGTAGCGTTGGAAATACCACTGACCAGACTCGGTTTCAGTGGGTTTTTGTAGGGCGACCACACGTGCAGAACGGGGGTTTAAATGCTCCATAAAGCGTTTAATCGTACCACCCTTACCAGCGGCATCACGACCCTCAAAAATAATAACGACACGTTGACCGGTTTCTTGTACCCAAGATTGTAGTTTTAATAGCTCAACTTGGAGATCGTATTTTTGGAACTCGTAGTTACGACGTGACATTAAGTACTTATATGGATAAACACCCTCTTGGTCGTAATCATCAACGAGTATATG
>JAAZGT010000173.1 GCA_012511095.1 Alcaligenaceae bacterium | reverse complement strand
TTCTCCTTAAGAAACGAAATAATCAAAAATTAAAACCTAAAAATACTGCTTGCGATACAACCGCTGTGAAACCATCTGCCTGCCTTTAAAATTACTTTTTAAAAACCCACCAAGCAAACAAATAGAAACTTAGCCAATTTCAATGCTAAATTTATGAGAAATTCTAATGCTCAAAAATTACGAGTTGATGACCGATTTATGTCAAAAAACGGCCTTTGTAATATTTCAATTATTAATTGTCATCAATCTCATAACATCGGCTCGTCCCAAAACTAGGTAATGATGGAGTAAAGTACAACTGCAATAATTTGAAACGCATTAAAAAAGCTCATAGAAAATCATCTCTATGAGCTTTGAACAGTTAAATTTCAATCGATTTAAGCTTAAAGCATTTCTTTACGCAACTGCTCTGGTGACTTAATCGACAATAGTCCTGGCGCTACATCGAATACTGTTTTAGCGCCGTATTGACCTTGTTGGTTCATACGATAAGCCGCACGAGCATAAGCTACCAACACACTTGAGGTAAAACCTGGATTATCGCCAAGCTGTAAACCATATTCAATGACTTGATTATGCTCAGGGCGGGTATTACCGCTACGAATCACAAAACCACCATGTGGCATGTTGCTGTGTTCGCGATCTAAGGTTTCTTGATCTATAAAGTGAACCGTAGTGTCATACTCATCAAAGTAGTTTGGCATCGTTTTAATCGTCTGCTCAACCACTGCAGGATCGGCGCCCTCTTGTAGCACCACATAGCACTCACGTGTGTGTTTATCACGTGTAGCTAAAGTCGGACGGCTACCTTTACGTACCTCTGCCATGGCTGTTTCTGAAGGTAAGGTGTACTGTACACCCGCCTTAACACCCTCAACCCGGCGCACTGCATCTGAGTGACCCTGACTTAAACCCTTACCCCAGAAAGTATAGGTTTCACCATCAGGGATAACCGCTTCAGCATATAAGCGATTTAATGAAAACAAGCCTGGATCCCAACCCACACTAATTAGCGCAGTTTTTTTAGCTGCCGTAGCTACTGTGTCAACTGAGGCATAAAACTCTGGGATTTTGGCATGAGTATCAAAGCTATCAACTGTGTTGAATAAAGCAGCATACTCGGGTGTTTGCTTTGGCAAATCATCTTTTGAGCCACCACAAAGAATCAGCACATCGATTTTGTCTTGAAAAGTTGGTAAATCAGCAATGGCATACACCTGCGTTTGCTCATCAACTGTTTCCAGCTGCTCAGGATCACGGCGCGTAAACACACCGACCAAAGACATATCTGGGTTATGTTTAATCGCCGTTTCTACGCCACGACCAAGATTGCCATAACCGACAATGCCAATACGAATAGATTGAGTCACTATTTAACTCCAAAAATATGTGATCTATAAAATAATTAAAAATTACGGTGCCTTAGTCTATTGCCAGATAATGCTTAGCAATCGCAACAAAAGCGCTAGCTGCTGTGTCTAAAATCTCATCATTGAAATTGTACATTTCATTATGTAGATAAGGCACATCCTCACCTAAGCCCACAAATAAAAAACAACCGGGCACCTTTTCTAGATAAAAGGAAAAGTCTTCCGCCCCCATGGTAGGCATATAGTCTAAGGTCACCACATCATGTTCGGGCAGATACTTGTTAAGTGCTTGCTGCACCTCATTAACTTGCTCGGGCGGATTAATTAAAGCGGGCATATGGTTAATATGCTCTAAATGATATTTAGCCCCAAAGACCTCGCAATTTGCTTTTATCAAAGCCTCTATACGACCCGACAACTGCTGTCGTGTTTCAGCCGAATCACTGCGAATATTGATCGTCAATTTTGCGGTTTCTGGAATAATATTAGATGCCGTACCCGCATGAAAGGTGCTGACTGTGATCACTCCGTGTTTTAATGGCGACTTGCCACGCCCCACTAAGCCTTGTGTTTGTTGAACAATATTAGCCCCAATATAAATTGGATCAATGGCTAAATGAGGCATTGCCGAATGACCAGCTTTACCGTAAATTGTTAATTCATAGCTATCGTTACTACCCATGGCACTATTGGGTCTTAGCAAAATCTGTTTTGCAGGATAACCTGGGCGATTATGATAGCCAAAAATTGCTTCAACTCGGGGGTTTTCTAAGACACCCTCTTTGACCATGAGCTCAGCGCCATTACCCCCCTCTTCGGCGGGTTGAAATAACAACTTAATGGTGCCTTTAAAAGCGTCTTTATGCTTAGCAAAATAACGTGCTGCTAGTAACAATGTAGCAGTATGCCCGTCATGCCCACAAGCATGCATTTTACCTTGGTGTTTTGAGGCATAAGCTAAGCCCGTCTTTTCGGCAATGGGTAGTGCATCCATATCTGCCCTAAAAGCAATGCAAGGCCCCTCTTGAGCCCCATGTAACAGAGCGACTACCCCTGTTTTAGCAACCCCACGCTGAACCTCGTAGCCTAAGCCCTCAAGCTCTGTGGCGACGATATCTGCCGTACGATGCTCTTCATATCGTAACTCGGGATGTGCAT
>JAAZGT010000172.1 GCA_012511095.1 Alcaligenaceae bacterium | reverse complement strand
TTGTGCGCCATCACGGTTAAACACGGTGATCTTAGAGCCACCTGCATCAGGTGTGACTTGGATGGTGTAAGGTAGTGGTGTGATATTGCCATGGTCACCCCATAAGCGGCTGAAAATATTGCCAGCTTGGCGCTTTTCACCTGTGTCGGTATCTAAGTAGCGTACCACATAGCTACCATTAGCAAGATTCGCTTCATCAATCGTAAAGCCAGCTCTATTAAGTGAATCGCCTACTCGACGCCATGTGTCATCAGCAGATAAGGGCGAGCTTAAAGCTGTTTCGCCATCAATGAGTTGTAATTGTTGCACTTGTTGTGGTGCCGCACCTACGGCCTGTGCCTCGCGAACTGCATTACGAGCACGCTCTTCTTCGACACCGAGGAAGGCCATTAAGCGAGATAGCATTACGGCGTTTAGACCAGGATCCTCGTCAGCTGGTAACCATCTGAAGGTTGTAGCATCACGATCCATTGCGGTCTCAACCATACGTTGGTGATTGATATACACCTCTGTCATATTGCCATTGCGCTCAAGACGGGTGGTAAAACGCTCACGTTCACCGCTATCAGAAACCATATCAATAATTGAACCTAAGGCGCGACGTAAGAAATTGCCTGGAATCTTGGCGCGGTTTTCGGCCCAGTCGGTTTCAATGATACCTGCTTGTGGATTATCACGGTTAATGGTGAAGCCCTCGTTATTCCAGAAGGAAATTAAACGTGGGTACACTTGGTTAGGATCTGCATTTATTTGCAACCAACGAGTATCGCCACTGCGCATTACTTTCATACCAGCAACCTCAGGTAAGACATTTTGGCCTTGGTTGGCTTGAGCCTTTTTCTGAGCTTCGTTGTATGCGAGTGCTGAAGCAGTACCACCAGTAATGCTGTACTGAGGACTATTGATACGCTCACTCGATAAATCAGGTGGTAAGCTTAAAGGGTCACCACGAACGGTACTTTTGTAGTCAACCTGTTCTTGAGTAAGTAAATCGTTGATAGAACTACAGCCGGCTAATGCGATAGTCGCGCCAGCTGCTAATGCCAAGAAACGAATTTTTGATTGCAATGTAAGCATTTATAGTGATTCCTTATGGAATAGCTTTTTTAAATTAAATTAAACCAATTTCTTGAAGTGCGGCGTCAACTAATGCTTTAGTAGCGTCGCTAGGCTCAACCAGTGGTAGACGGTAGCCTAAATCAGTTTTACCCATCTTAGCTAAAGCGTATTTCACAGGAATTGGATTGGCTTCAGCAAAGAGAACTTTATTTAGTGTTGAAAGCTTAGCATTAAGCTCACGCACTTTGGCAATATCGCCATCAAGCGCCGCAAAACATAAATCATGCATTAAGCGTGGCGCAACGTTGGCCGTAACAGAAATGTTAGCTTGACCACCTAATAAGATTAAAGCCGCAGCAGTCGCATCATCGCCGCTTATGACTTGGAAGTCTGCTGGTTTATGTTTCATAAGATGACCTAAGCGCGAAATATCACCGCTTGCCTCCTTGATACCAATAATGCCAGGCACCTCGGCCAAGCGTAAAATGGTCTCATTAGACATGTCGGCCACGGTGCGACCAGGAACATTATATAAAAGGATCGGTAATTCGCTATTTTCAGCAATGTGTTTAAAGTGCTGATATAGACCCTCTTGAGTAGGCTTGTTGTAATAAGGTACAACCGATAGACCGGCGTCAGCGCCAGCTTTTTCAGCCTCACGGGTTAAATGTAGCGCTTCTTTTGTGGAGTTACCACCCACGCCAGCAATAATAGGGATGCGACCTGCAGCAAATTCTACTGCAGTAGAAAGTAGGGCAGCATGCTCTTTAAAGTCAATCGTAGGTGACTCACCAGAAGTACCGATAATAACTAAACCGTCACTTTTCTCTTGTACATGCCAATCTACCAGCTTTTTAAATGCTTCATAATCTACATCACCATTAGGGAGCATCGGGGTGATCAGTGCAGGAATACTGCCCCTAAAAACTGGATAAGAGTTGCTTGCCATAATTATTACATCCTTAAATAACAAAACGTCTAAAACTGACTAATCGTCTTAACCCCTTAGTTTACATGAAAAAAGCATAATCACATCGAGAATATTAAGGCACAGCCTAATAACTAATTGTTAAATACTGTGCCTATACTCTATTTTAATGATTTATGTGCTGTTTATAAGCCAATAGTAGCTGGGTCACCAGAACCACGTCGTACAATTTCAGCTGGTGTTTGGGTTAAATCAATCACCGTTGTACCAACGCCAGAGCAATTGCCCGCATTGATAATGCCAGCTAATTCATGTTGATATTCGGCCTCAAAATCCTCATAGTTGGTATAAGGCTCCGTATCATTAGGAGGAATAAAGGTGGTCGCTAATAAAGGTTCGCCCACTGTTTCTAAAAACATGAGTGCAATTTTATGATCGGGTACTCGAATACCGATGGTTTTACGTGAGCGATGATGCACACGACGCGGCACATCCTTAGTGGCTTCTAAAATAAAGGTCCAAGGACCAGGGGTAGCCGCTTTTAATAAACGATATTGTTGATTGTCTACACGTGCGAACTTAGAAATTTCCGATAAATCGCGGCACAGTAAGGTTAAGTGGTGACGATCATCTAAACCACGTAGAGAACGTAATTTATCTGCGGCGTCTTTGTCATCGAGCCTGGCTACTAGAGCGTAACTAGAGTCAGTTGGTATTGCCAAAATACCGCCATTAGCCAATAAACCAGCTGCCTGGTTAATTAAACGTTGCTGCGGATCATCGGGGTGTAGGTCATATACAATAGCCATCGCATATCCTCTCTTTTTCTGTTAAAGACAATATCCATCTTAAAGTAATAAAAATAAGATTGCTAGATCCTAGGCCCCTTAATTGAAACCAAGTATTTAAGGGTGGACAAATAGTGCCAGTTAGCGATGAAGACAGATGCAAATTCATTAAAGTAGAACTGAGGTAATTAAACCTTGGTGCCTTGGCTTTTTCTTTAGTAACTCAGGCACCTTTTTAATGAACAGTCTCATAGGATTTGAATATGACATCTTGTATTAATGAAGTGATTTTGATGGGTAATTTAGGCCATCAACCCGAGCTAAGGTATTTCCAAGATGGTAAACCACATTTGCGTATCTCATTGGCTACTACCGAAAAGTGGCGTGACAGAGCCAATGGCGATTTGCTGAGCGATACGCAATGGCACACGGTGTTATTTAAGGGAAATTTAGCTAAACGCGTTAGTGATTATATGGACGTAGGCGATAAATTGTGGCTAAGAGGGCGTCTCAAAAATCGCCAATACGCTGATGATGATGGTGTGGTCCGTACTATTTGCGAAGTGCATGCGCGTGAACTAAAAATGATTTGGAGCAAAAATAAGGCTAAAAAACTAGAGACCGATTTAGAAGAGCTTGATGAGGGTGATACCGTATTTTTCGAAAGTGAGGGTGCTCTGCCTTTTGCTACGGCTGATAAGACGGTGAGCTAGAGTTTCTGTTTTGAGTAGCTACGCATCGACGACATGAAGAGTTTGGATTTTGTAATCAATCACTTTATGTCGTCGATTTTTATTTCCTTATCCTTAAGTGCTGATTACTCACTGTTTGTAAGGGTCGATTTTAAATCCAAGTTGTCAATTTCTTACACAAATAAAAATTTATTTTGAAAATTTACAAAACTCTTTGATGTTGATAATAAGAATAGTTATCATTTGTATTAAGTTTTGATTTGTATCAAACAGAACTGCTTAATTAATTATTCTTAACAAAAGTGAAAGAGGAACAAAATAAATGTCTAAAACATTGGGACTAACTAGACCCGTAACACAAAGCGTACTGTTTTCTGCAATTTCGGCATCTTTAGGAAGTGGGGTGGTCGTAGCGCAAGAGCAAGCTGAAGTACAAGAGTTGCCATCTATAAGTTTGGAAGTATCAGCCGCTGACACGTATCAAGTAATGCGCGCACAGTCTCCAAAAATGACAGCGCCTTTGCTGGATACGCCACGCACGGTCAATGTGATTACCGAGGACTTGATGAAGGATAGAGGCGCGACTTCCTTAAAGGATGTACTTAGAAGCACTCCTGGCATTACCTTAGGTTCAGGTGAGGGTGGTACACCAACCGGTGATCGTCCCTTTATTCGAGGTTATGAAGCGAGTACTGATATCTTTATTGATGGCGTTCGTGATTATGCGCGTGGTTATCACGAAACCTTTAATTTAGAATCTGTTGAAGTTGTCAAAGGACCGAGCTCTGCTTATACAGGTCGTGGTGGTACGGGTGGTAGTTTAAATATGGTCACCAAAACACCTAAACTGGATAATTTTATCCATGGTTCAGCAAGCTATGGAAATCGTGGTCAGCACCGACTCACGATGGACGGTAATGTGACTTTGACTGATAGTATGGCGTTTCGTTTAAATGCCATGCGTATGGGTGGCAATGCGCCGGGTCGCAATGCAGTTGAGTATGACCGTTGGGGGATTGCGCCTTCATTAGCCTTTGGTTTAGGAACACCGACCCGAGTGACTTTGAATTACTCTCATATAGAAAATAATGACACCCCGGATTGGGGGATGCCTTTTGTGAATCATGCGAGGCCCGATATCACTCAACCCCTAAAGCCCGATCGTAATAATTTCTACGGTCGGGTCGGTGTTGACTATAGAAAAAACACATTCGATACGGCAACTGCGGAGTTTGAACACGATATAAATCACAGCTTTACTATCCGCAATGTAACGCGATGGGGGCGAAGCCTAAACCATTATATTTATACTCGACCATCTTTTGATAATTGTAACCCCAATCCAGGCCAAGGCGGTTCAATGTCGCACTACGTGCCAGCACATGCTGCTAGTTGCGTATCACTTGATGATAATTTGATGTACACGCGCAATGACCGTGCCCGTTGGCGTATGGTTGAGTCTCTTGTTAACCAGACGGATCTTTATGGTGACTTTTACACGGGTTCAATTAAACACAGTATCAGTACGGGTTTAGAGTTTGCAAAAGAGGATATTTATAATCGAGAGACGACTGGTGTGGGGGCAGGTAAAAGTTTTGACAACTTTTGGCATCCTAACCCACATCAAAATTGGGGTGCTGTTAACAAAAACTTTGGTGCTAAATCTAAAGCTGGCGGCATCAAGACAAAGTCTATTTATTTGTTTGATACGATTGAGCTCAATCCGAATTGGCTAGTTAACGCCGGTGTGCGTTTTGATAGTTTTAAGGTCAATGATATTTCCAATGCGCTAACGGGTAGTCATAACATTTGGAGTTGGCAAGGCGCTTTAATTTACAAGCCTGTTCACAATGGTTCAATTTACCTTTCATATGCAAGCTCAGCTAATCCTCCAGGAGAAAACTTCGGACAAGCTGGTGGCGCAGATGGTCCGGCCGGAGCTGCTGCAATTCATGATCTTGATCCTGAGCGTGCTCACAGTATTGAATTAGGCACAAAATGGGAATTATTAAATGAACGTTTATCATTAAATGCTTCCGTATTCCAGACGCGCAAGAATAATGCGCGCTCTACTGATGTGGACGGTAGTGTTCAAAATATCGGTAAAAACCGTGTTCGCGGTTTTGAGCTTTCCCTTGCCGGTTCAATCACTGATCAATGGGATATTTGGGCGGGATGGACTTATCTGGATCCTAAGATAGTTAAATACACGAGCGGTAAAAACGTCTATGACGGTAAGCAATTAAAATTCATTGCTAAGCATAGCGCTAACTTATGGACGACTTATAAATTACATCCTCAGTGGACCGTAGGTGGTGGTGTGACTTATGTGGGTAAGCGTTTCGTTGATGATGCCAATAAGCTGGAATTGCCCTCACACCTAGTGTGGGATGCCATGGTGCGTTTTGACGTTAATAAGCAGGTCGATTTACAGTTAAATGTAAATAATATTGGCAATACACGTGTTTATGATGCGTCACATGTGGGACTGTTTGCTAACGTAGGCTACGGACGTTCGGTCACATTAAACGCTAACTTCAGATATTAAGAGTTTGGCGTTTTATAAATAAAGCGTATTTAACATTTATTAAATTAGACACCTCGGCTGCCGATGATTAATGAATTGGCGCCGAGGTCGTACGAACTAGTGATCAAAACGGATTAAAGATGATAATTGTAGTAGAACAAGTAATTCGGCCAGATGAGCTCAAGGTGATACGTCAGAGGTTGGCGTCTGCCGCTTGGGAGGACGGTAAAAAAACCGCCGGTTTTCTAGCAGAAAGCGTCAAAGATAATTTGCAACTCAACCCTCAAAATCCTTTAGCCTTAGAGTTAGGAGATTTCTTAATACAGGTATTACGCGCAAATCCAACATATATTGCTGCTGCCTTGCCTGCAAAAATTTTACCGCCACGTTTTAATCGTTATGAAAATAGCGGCACCTATGGCAATCATATTGATAATGCGATTTTTAACTTGCCTGAAAATCAACAAGCGATGCGCACTGATGTGTCTAGTACGATTTTTTTTAGTGACCCAGAGGAGTATGAGGGTGGTGAATTAATTATTGAAGATACCTACGGCTCCCATTCTGTGAAATTAAATGCTGGGGATATGGTGGTCTACCCAGGTGATAGTTTGCACCGAGTTCAGCCAGTGACCAAGGGCGTACGTTATGCGTCTTTTTTCTGGGCACAAAGCATGATTAGACAAGCTCATCGCCGCCGTCTTTTATGGAATTTAGATCAAAGTATCCAGCGTCTCTCAATGACTGAAGAGGGGGCGACAGAAGCTACTGCCTTAAGCGGTATTTATCATAATTTAATCCGTGAATGGGCTGAGGTTTAAGATGTCTTTAGCACCATTAAGTCAAATTCCTAGCGATATCGTTGCAGTTGATGATTATATTCCCTATGCCAAAGAGCGTATGAGCGCACAAGCATGGGCCTATTTCTCAGGGGGCGTGGCTAATGAGCATTTAGTATCAGAAAATCAAAGGTCATGGCATCAATATCACGTCTTGCCACGCATTTTGAATGATTTTAAAGAAGCCAATACGCGCTTTTCTATGTTAGGTAAAGAGTATGAGTTTCCTATATTTTTAGCACCGATTGCTTATCAAAAAATGGCGCACTTTGATGGTGAGTTGGCTTCAGCACTTGCTGCCGCAGCCATGCAAACTCCTTTTATTATTAGTATGCAAAGTACTACGCCCCTTAATGTTTTATGTGAAAAAGCACCAGGTCCAAAGTGGCTGCAATGGTATTGGCAAACAGATAAAACAGCGTCTCAACGCTTGCTTAAAGAAGCTGTGCATTTAGGGGTAGAGGCCATTGTCTTAACGGTAGATGCGCCAGTCAATGGTATACGTAACCGTGAACAACGAGCAGGTTTTGCCGTACCTGATGGGATAAAGGCGGAGTTATTGTCGGATTTTGTTATACAAACACAAACGGTGGGTGGACCAGGTGGAAGTCCGTTGTTCGGAAGCGGGTTTTTAGCGAATGTCCCGACTTGGGAGATGGTTGCGGATTTTATTGATGA
>JAAZGT010000021.1 GCA_012511095.1 Alcaligenaceae bacterium | reverse complement strand
TTGTCATGATGCAATTAAACCCTATCGCTTACGCCTTAAACAACATCGCCTATTATTGGCGCTGGTGGCTATCGCGTGCCGGGTTAATGGCGTCTTGAGGCTGTGCTAAGTATAATTTTTAAAATAAAATTAAAGTGTTCTTAGACTAAGCCAACAATTAAAAGACCTACGTATTAAACCCGGTGCATTTAAGTGACCGGGTTTTTTTGTATTTAACGTAAATAAAGCGTATTTAAAGCGCCCGGTCAAAAATACCACTTGAAAGAGAGTAAATAACAATGACTGAAATTGAATTTAACGCATTAAAAGCCGAAGGCTACAACCGAATTCCTCTGATGCAAGAGACGTACGCAGACCTAGACACAACCTTAGGCATTTATTTAAAACTTGCTCATGGTGATAAAAGACACGGCAAAATGACTTGCTTATTAGAGTCAGTAGTCGGCGGTGAGCGTTCAGGTCGTTACTCTTTTATTGGTTTACCAGCGCGCACTGTGATCCGCAATATTGGCAACACCACTGAATTAATCACTGATGGTGAGGTGGTAGAAACCCACGAAGGTGATCCATTTGAATTTATCCGCTCTTATATGGACCGCTTTAATGTAGCTAATCGCCCAGGCATTCCACGCTTTACAGGTGGTTTGGCTGGTTACATTGGTTACGATGCAGTACGCCATATGGAGCCTAGCTTAGGTCCTGCGGTTAAGCCTTTCCCCAAGGGTCAGGGCGAGGGCACTCCAGATATCATGCTGATGCATATTGATGAAGCGGTAATTGTTGATAATGTAATCGGTCGTACTTACCTCTTGGTTTACGTTGACCCTTCTGAAGAGGATAGCTTCTCCAAAGGTCAAAAGCGTCTTTTAGAGTTACGTCGCATGTTGCGTCAGCCTGTAGAAATTCCTTATAGCTTAGCGAGCCTAGTGACCGAGGAACAACGTCCTTTTGCTAAAGAGGATTTCTTAGCAGCGGTTGAAAAAGCAAAAGAGCATATTGCTGCTGGTGATATTATGCAAGTACAAGTGGGCCAAGTCATTAGCAAACCTTTCCGCGACTCCCCTCTTTCTTTATACCGTTCTTTGCGTTCGCTCAACCCATCGCCATTTATGTACTATTACAACTTCGACGACTTTCACGTAGTGGGTTCATCACCAGAAATTTTAGTACGTCAAGAGCGTGTTCGTAGCCCTGAGGGTGATGAGCGTACCAATGTAACCATCCGCCCCTTAGCAGGCACTCGTCCACGTGGTCAAACCCCTGAAGAGGATGCCATCTTAGCTAAAGAGCTACAAAACGATCCTAAGGAAATCGCTGAGCACGTGATGTTAATCGACCTCGCACGCAATGATATTGGTCGTGTATCTAAAACTGGCACCATTGAGGTCACTGATCAACTCACAGTAGAAAACTACTCGCATGTGATGCATTTAGTTTCTAATGTTAAGGGTGAGCTTAAAGATGGCCTAGACTGCTTAGACGTTTTAAAAGCGACTTTCCCAGCAGGCACCCTAACGGGCGCACCTAAGGTACAAGCCATGAAGCTAATCGATGAATTAGAGCCTGTACGTCGTGGTATTTACGGTGGCGCTGTGGGCTACCTAAGCTATAACGGCACCATGGATATGGCCATTGCTATTCGTACAGGTGTCATTAAAAATGGCATGCTCTACGTTCAAGCTGCTGCAGGTGTAGTGGCCGATTCAGTACCTGAAAAAGAATGGTTAGAAACTGAGCATAAAGCACGCGCCGTATTACGCGCTGCTGAGCAAGTTCAATATGGCTTAGACAAACCAATTTAATAAGAAAATAAGAGGAAGACAACCATGGTTAAGCTTTTTATGCTCGACAACTACGACTCCTTTACCTATAACCTAGTTCAGTATTTTTCTGAACTAGGTGCAGAAGTTGAGGTTGCGCGTAACGATGAAATAACAATTGAAGAGATCGAAGCCATGGACCCCGATCTAATTTGCGTATCGCCTGGTCCATGCACCCCTGCCGAAGCGGGTATTTCTGTTGATGTGATTAAGCACTTTGCGGGTCAGGTACCTATTTTAGGTGTGTGCCTGGGTCACCAATCCATTGCCGTTGCCTTTGGTGGAAAAGTTATTCGCGCCAAAGAGTTAATGCATGGCAAAACCTCCCCCATCACCCATGAAGGAACGGATGTGTTTGCCGAGCTGCCATCACCTTATACCGTGACTCGCTACCACTCTTTAGCCGTTGACCGTGATAGTTTACCTGAGTGTTTGGAAGTTACTGCCCAAACTGAGGACGGTGAAATCATGGCCATTGCACATAAGGAATTACCCGTTTTTGGGGTTCAATTCCATCCAGAATCGGTATTAAGTGAATATGGTCACGAATTGCTAAATAATTTTTTAAAATACGCTAAATAATAAATTAATAAACAGGCTAGGGCTCTAGGCTTAAGCGTAATAGAGCAAGATCCCTAGCGGAGTAAAATCTAATGAGAATTTCGTATCAAGAAGCTCTAACCCGTCTCATCGAACATCGAGAAATCTTCGAAGACGAAATGGTCGGTCTAATGCGCGACCTAATGAAAGGTGAAATGCCACCAGAAATTGCTGCTGCTTTTTTATTAGGTCTACGTGTAAAAAAAGAAACGGTTGATGAGATCACCGCAGCCGCAACGGTCATGCGTGAATTCAGTACCCGAGTCATTTTAGATAAGCCCGAAGAGGCACTCGATATGTGTGGTACGGGCGGCGATGGTAGTAACACCTTTAATATTTCTACCACCGCCATGTTTGTAGCCGCTGCAGCAGGTGTACCTGTAGCTAAACATGGTAACCGTAGCGCTTCTAGCCCTGCAGGCAGTGCTGATGGTCTTGAGGCCTTAGGAGCCTTTGTTGAAACCCCTCCTAACCGCGTCGCCGACAGTATCAAAGAAACAGGTATTGGTTTTATGTATGCGCCGTTTCACCATAGCAGCATGAAAAACGTTGCGCCTGTGCGTAAACTACTTGGTGTGCGTACCTTATTTAATATTCTTGGTCCATTAACTAACCCTGCCAACGCCGGTAACCAATTAATGGGGGTATTTCACCCTGACTTAGTGGGTATTCAAGTGCGAGTTTTAAAGCAATTAGGCTCCAAACATGTACTTATCGTACATGGTTTAGACGGTATGGATGAGGCCACTCTTGGCGCTAGTACCTTAGTGGGTGAGCTTAAAGACGGCGTGGTGACCGAATATGAAATTCACCCCGAAGACTTTGGCATGCAGATGGTCTCTAATCGTAGTTATCGCATCACCAGCAAAGAGGAATCAAGAGACATCATGCTCAGTGTCTTAAAAAATGAAGAGAGCCCAGCGCTAGATATTGTGACTCTAAATGCCGGACTAGCCATTTACGCAGGCAACAAAGCCAATAGCATTAAAGAGGGCATTGAGATAGCAAGAGAGCTACTTGTCAGCGGTGCCGCATTTGCTAAAATGCAACAATTCTGTCAGTTTAGTCAGACCTTAAGACCTCGACAGTAACAACAAAGTGGAAGGAAAATGGACGACATCTTATTAAAAATTCTTGATGTAAAGCACGAGGAAGTCGCTGAGCTCAAGAAAATTCGCAGTACCAATGACTTATTAAGAGAAGCTGAAGCGCGTCAAGATACGCGCGGTTTCGCCAATGCCTTAAAAGAGCGTATTGATGCCAAAAGAAATGCTGTCATTGCAGAAATTAAAAAAGCATCACCCTCAAAAGGCGTAATTAGAGAAGACTTCGAACCGGCTGCCTTAGCTATGAGCTACGCTGCGGGTGGCGCAACCTGCTTGTCTGTACTTACTGACACACAGTTTTTTCAGGGTTCTCATGACTTTTTACGTCGTGCTCGTGCTGCTTGCTCTTTGCCGGTACTATGCAAAGATTTTATGGTAGACCCCTATCAAATCTATCGTGCTCGCGCCTTTGGTGCTGACTGTATTTTATTAATTGTGGCCGCATTAGACGACAAGCAGCTACAAGATTTCGAGCAGATCGCAACCGAACTCAATATGGACGCCCTAGTTGAGGTACACGATGAAAAAGAGATGGAGCGCGCTTTACAGCTTAAATCCCCTCTTATTGGTGTCAATAACCGTAACCTACGCACCTTTGAAACCGATATTCATAACACCATTCGCCTCAAAGACTTAGTGCCACAAGACGAAAATCGTCTATTTATTACTGAAAGCGGTATCTTGACTAAAGATGACGTAAAACTAATGAATGACAACGAGGTCTATGGTTTCTTAATTGGTGAAGCTTTTATGCGCCAAGAGGATCCGGGCAAAGCCTTATCAATCATGATGGCTCAAGACTAATATGAGTAGCACAAAAATACAAAAATCAGATTGTGTTTTGTGCCAAGAGGTAGGTGGTCGTTTACTTTGGGAAAACGATCTTGTTCGTGTCATCAATGCTGACGATGCGAACTACCCTGCCTTTACTCGTGTCATTTACCAATCACATATATGTGAAATGAGCGATCTCAGCCCACAACAACGCCAAGAGTTAATGGATTATGTGTGGCTAATTGAAGAGGTACAGCGCGAGGTTTTAGAGCCTACTAAAATTAACTTAGCGCAATTTGGGACCATGGTACCGCATGTGCACTGGCATATTATTCCACGATTTAAAAACGATCCTCACTACCCTGATGCCATTTGGTCTGC
>JAAZGT010000171.1 GCA_012511095.1 Alcaligenaceae bacterium | reverse complement strand
GCCGTATCTAAGATATGTGTTAGCACATCAAGCGGCAAACCCTCGGTACTGAGCAAATGAATTAATTCACCGTGCTTATTAAGTTGAGGATGATACATAGTAATTAAACCTCTATTTCTTGAAGCGCTATATCAAAGACATGCTCCTCATCTTGTGAAAGCACAAATCGTTGATTCTCAGGTAAGGTGAACACCTCACCAACCACATTGGGTTGCACAGGTATTTCACGACCACCGCGGTCGATAAGCACAGCTAAAGCGATGCTCGCTGGGCGGCCAATATCAAATAACTCATTCATAGCTGCTCTAACACTGCGACCTGTGTACAAAATATCATCGACTAGAATTAGGTGCTTATCGCTGACGTCAAACGGCACTGAGCTAGGCATTTTCTGACTGTGAAGACCAATCTTACGAAAATCGTCACGGTAAAGACTGGTATTTAATAAGGCATTTTCGGTTGCAATGTTCAAATCTCTTTTAAGGCGCTGGGCAAGCCAAGCACCACCAGAGTAAATACCAACTAGATGCACATCACCAGCAGGCAGCTGAGCAATTAAATCTGCCACACCGTCTTTTAGACGCTGATAAAGCTCCTCGGCCTTAGGCAGTTCGTCCGAACTGCGTTGCTTAGGGTTTCCAATTTGCATGATTATTCCTGAGTTAAATGATCATTATTTAACTCGGTATTTTAGCACTTAAGATGGCAATGAATCTAAATGACGTTGCAAGATCACTGCGGCGGCTACCGCGTCATCCTCATCGGCGATGCGACGAGCTTGTTTGGGATTGAATTCTTTAAAGCGACGAATGAGATCTTGGGCTTCCATGCTGGAGTTTTGCTCCTCAACCAAAATCACCTCTAAGCCATAACGACCGTGTAATTGGTTGGCAAAACGGCGTGCTTGCGCTGAAGCTTCTTGCTCCTCGCCTTCAAGAGTAAGGGGTAAACCTACAATGACCTGATCGGGCTGCCACTCCTCTAATAGAGCTTCAACCAGAGCAAAGCGCTGTTGCCTAGTTTCGGACTTTAAAACACTTAATGGGCGTGCATGCCTTAATAAGGTGTCGCCAATGGCAACACCTATTTTTTTCAAACCAAAATCAAAGGCTAAGTAGCGTATTTCTGACATACTTTAATTAGGCATTGCCAAATTGTGATGAGAGGCTACTAAACTCAATACCTAAAATAGCTAAAGCGGCATTATAACGATCATGAATTGGATGCTTGAAAATCAGATCATGATTGGTCGCCGGAATGCTTAACCAAACATTTTCTCGAAGCTCTTCCTCGAGCTGCCCCTCACCCCAACCAGAGTAACCAAAGCAAACTATGGCCTGCTTTGGACCTTTACCTTGCACATAATCCTCTAAGACATCACGAGAGTTACTAATGTCTAATAGCTCAGGGCCTGTGTCAGTTGTATTTTCGGCTTCTGAATCATCATCGTGCAGCGGTGGATGCAGCACAAAACCTCGCATGGCTTGTACTGGTCCACCAAAAAAGACCATTTGCTTTTCTAGATCATCGGGCGCCTCAATTTCAAAGCGCTCTAATAATTCGCTTAGCTCAATATCAGTAGGACGATTAATAATCACGCCACCAGCACCTGTTGGCGAATGCTCAAATAAATAAATTAAACTGCCGTTAAATAAGCCCGAATCAACACCTGGCATGGCTAATAAAAACTGACCGCTTAAATCAGTGAAATCACCAAAACCCTGATCATCACTTAGGGAGTTTTGCTTTTTTGCTGTCATAATTTAAACTTCCACCATCTCAAAATCCACCTTGCGCGCTGCGCACTCAGGGCAAAGCCAATCATCGGGAATATCCTCCCAGCGGGTACCGGGCGCGATACCCTCATCGGGCGCACCCTCTGCTTCATCATACACCCAACCGCAAACCAAACACATCCAAGTTTTCATCTAATAATATAAAGAAAAAATCAATTAATATAGATTAGTTAATAGGTTTTAATTGTACTGTTATCATCTTTAATTATCCCTTTATGATGGATAATTAAAAGCAACTTTTTTCTTCAACCTATAAACTATGACACAATCAAATATAACCTTTGCTAGAGGCCTTTATGGTATCACCCCCCAATGGGATGATAAAAACCAGCTTTTAAATGCTATCGAAAAAGCCTGCCAAGGTGGTATGCGTATTTTACAATGGCGCCAAAAATCCCTCTCAGCAGCTGATGCATTGCCCATCGCTTTGGTCGCTAAAGACATTTGTCACCAATATGATTGTCAGTTTTTTGTAAATGATTCAGTGCAATTGGCTTTAGACTGTCGTGCCGATGGGGTACATATTGGTCGCGATGACGGTACAGTCGCTGACATACGTAGCGCTTGCCAAGCCCAAGCACAGGATTTATTAATTGGCGTAAGTTGCTACAATGATATAGAACTGGCTAAGCAATTCATTGATCAGGGTGTGGCTTATGTGGCCTTTGGTGCTCTTTTCTCATCTGAGGTCAAACCCGATGCAGTCGCAGCCCCACTTTCTTTATTTGCCGAAGCCAAAGCATATATGCAAAAACTCAATTTGTCAGACGATACGCGCCCTGCTTTAGTCGGCATTGGCGGCATCGATCAGCACAATGCAGCCTCCGTAGTTGAGGCAGGCGCTGATAGTATCGCTGTAATAACCGGATTATTCGAGTCTGATGATATTCAAAACACAGCTCAATCTCTTAGTAACTTATTTCAAATTTAAATTATTTTAATAGGCATCTTGATGACAACAACGAATAAAGCTTTATACGAACGCGCCTGTTTAACGATTCCTGGCGGCGTTAACTCACCTGTACGTGCATTTAAATCTGTTGGCGGCATCCCTCGTTTTATCGCCAAAGCCGAGGGTCCTTATATGTGGGATGCTGAGGGCACACGTTATATTGACTACCTAGGTTCATGGGGTCCGGCCATTGTGGGTCACGCACACCCTGAGGTAGTTGAAGCAGTACAACAAGCAGCCACTCTTGGTTTATCTTATGGTGCACCAACCGAGTCTGAAATTGTCTTAGCCGAGAAAATCACCGAGTTACTACCAGTAATCGAGAAAGTACGTCTAGTAAGCTCTGGTACCGAAGCCACCATGAGCGCCATTCGCTTAGCGCGAGGTGCCACCAACCGCAACAAGATTATTAAATTTGAGGGTTGCTACCACGGTCACTCTGATAGCTTATTAGTTAAGGCGGGCTCTGGTTTATTGACCTTTGGTAATCCATCATCAGCTGGGGTACCTGCGGACTTCGTTAAAGACACCTTAGTACTTGAGTTTAATAATCTAGACTCAGTACGTGAGGCCTTTGAAGCTCATCCTAAAGACATCGCTTGTATTATTGTTGAACCTTATGCGGGTAATATGAACCTGATCAAAGCGCAGCCTGGTTTCTTAGAGGGTTTACGTGCTTTATGTGATGAGTACGGCACCATTCTCATTTTCGATGAGGTGATGACTGGTTTCCGCGCTGGCCCTAAAGGGGTTTATGGCATCAGTGGTGTGACGCCTGATCTTTGTACCTTAGGCAAGGTTATCGGTGGTGGTATGCCAGTTGGTGCTTTTGGTGGTCGCGCTGATATCATGGAGCATATCGCCCCATTAGGCACTGTGTACCAAGCGGGTACCTTATCAGGTAACCCAGTATCAGTAGCTGCAGGCTTAAAAACACTAGAGATTATTTCTCGTGAGGGTTTTTATGAAAATCTAAATGCTCAATTACAAAAAATGCTCGACGGTTTTACCGATGCAGCAAAAAAAGCGGGCGTCAGCTTTTGTGCTGATTCGGCTGGTGGTATGTTTGGTATTTACTTCACTGAAAATATTCCTACTAATTTTGCCGAAGTCTCTAAGAGCAACTTAGATGCCTTTAATCAATTCTTCCATCACATGCTTGATAATGGCGTGCACTTAGCTCCATCAGCTTTTGAAGCGGGCTTTATTTCAGCCGCTCATAACGATGATGTGATTGAAGAGACTATTAAAGCTGCTCGCGCTAGCTTCGAGAAAATCAAACTTTAATTTAAGTCGACACGGGTTTTAAAAAACCCGTGTTAACCCTAGGTTTATTTACAAGATCACCTTGTCAAAATTAGGGACTATAAAAATTAAGATACAATTAAAATATAAATAGACGGTGCACGTAGTTTGTGCACCAATCCATTTTTCTTTGATATCTTTACGGGAAACTCAGTGGCAGTAAATTTTCATACCCCAAGTCCGGAAAATATCCACGCCGTACCAGGCGTTGAGATTGGTATTGCTTCCGCAGGCATCAAAAAAGCAGGTAATCGCGACCTAACCGTCTTCAAATTCACACCCGGCACTAGCGTAGCAGGCGTATTCACACGCAATCGTTTCCGTGCAGCGCCAGTACAAATTTGCGAATCGCGTCTTCGATGCGATCAAGAAATTCGAGCTTTACTAGTAAATACGGGTAATGCCAATGCGGGCACAGGCTCTGATGGCATGAATCGTGCTTTACAAAGTTGCCAAGCATTAGCTACCGAGCTAGGCGTCGATGAAAATCAAATCCTACCCTTTTCTACTGGTGTGATTCTTGAGCAATTACCAGTCAATCGCATAATTGCCGCAATTCCAGAAGCGGTTGCCGACCTTAATGCACAGAACTGGCTACCGGCTGCTTCTAGCATTATGACCACTGATACTGTGCCTAAAGTGAGCTCAAAGAAAATTGAAATCAATGGCCGCAGCGTCACCATTACTGGTATTTCCAAGGGTGCAGGCATGATTCGCCCTAATATGGCGACCATGTTGGCTTTTATTGGCACCGATGCCGAAATCGAATACCCCTTACTTAAGCAGATCACAACCGAGGTGACTGAGAAATCATTTAATCGCATCACCATCGATGGTGACACCTCAACTAATGACTCCTTTATCATCGCAGCCACTGGTCAAAGTGGCATTGAGATCACCAAAGACAGCCCAAGTTATCACGTCTTTGTTGATGCCTTGACCGAGATTGCCATTGATTTAGCACAGAAAATTGTACGTGATGCCGAGGGTGCAACCAAGTTTATTACGGTGCAAGTTGAGTCTGCCAAAACTCAAGAGGAAGCCTTAAAAGTAGCTTATGCCGTGGCACACTCTCCTTTGGTTAAAACCGCGTTTTTTGCAAGCGACCCTAACTTAGG
>JAAZGT010000020.1 GCA_012511095.1 Alcaligenaceae bacterium | reverse complement strand
TGAGTCGAGAGCGTGGTGAATATGAGCTGGGCTTAGAGTATATAGAGCGGGCCTTAAAATATTATCCTAACAATCTCTATATACTCTATAGCCAAGCCATGGTCTACGAAAACATGGGTGAAATAAATAAGGCGGTTGCTTTATTAGAGCAAATTTTAATCGATTATCCACATGAGTCCGAGTCTTATAATGGCTTGGGTTATGTTTTAGCTGACAATAATTTGCGTTTAGATGAGGCGGTGGTCTTAATTGAGCGTGCCTTAGCCATGTCACCTAATAGTTCGCATATTCAAGATAGCTACGGCTGGTTGAATTTCCGTTTGGGTAATTTGCAGTTGGCTCAAGATTATTTAGAAATGGCATGGTCTAAAGAAAAACTGGCTGAGGTGGCTGCGCATCTGGCTGATGTTCATTATCAATTAGGTGATACCGAAAAGGCTTTTGACTATTTGCAGAAAGGCTATGAGGTAAATCCTGATGATATTGCTTTGCAAAAAACCATTGAGCGTTTGGGTTACGAGCCTATTGAACCACCGCAAGTCGAGCAGCAAGATAATGAGCCTGAGATTGGTGATGACTCTGATGAGGTCACAGAAACCACAGAAATAAACAATGAATTAGATAAAGAGTAGGTAAAATTTTATGCGACAATCTTTAAGATCGTTATTAGTTGCAATTTGTTTAACAAGCGTTGCCGCGCTTTCGGCGTGTAGCGTAGTCCCTACAGTTAAAGAGGGGCAAATGTCAGAGGAAACACGCATTGGTCGTTTTGCGGTATTAGCCTTTGATAAACGAGAAAACGTCAATAAAGACGCCGTACAAGGTGGTTTTGTATGGCGCGATTTTGGTCACTATCTTGAGCTAGACTTAACCAATCCTTTAGGTAATACCTTAGCGCGTGTTGAGGTGAGTGATTTTCAATCCGTTTTAATTGATAGCTCTGGGCAGCGCTTAGTTGCTACAGATCCAGATGCTTTGATAGCTAGAGCGCTTGATGGGCGCCCATTGCCAGTAAGCGGAATGCGCTATTGGGTTAAGGGTGAGTTAATGCCTACTGCGCCAGCAGATGCCGTAGAGCGTGATGCCCAGGGTCGACTTGAGTCGGCTTTACAAAATGGATGGCAAATCACCTTAAGCGACTATGATGCTAAGGGGCCTACGCGTATGCGTTTAGTGCGCAATGAGCAAGCAGAGCGCATTACTGTGCGTTTAACCGTTGATCAATAGTAAGTATTAGCTCGCATGACCACAACGCTTCAAGTCAAGGCACCCGCTAAACTTAATTTGTTTTTGCACATTACGGGCAGGCGTGATGATGGCTATCATCTATTGCAAAGTCTTTTTGTGCCTATTGCTTTATACGATAGCTTAAGTTTTAAGTTAAATCATCACGGCCAGGTGAGACGTTTAACGCCCAATGCGACGATTGCAGAAGACGATGATTTAGTGGTTAAGGCCGCACGTTTGTTAAAAGCGCAGCTTAATAGGCCTGAGTTGGGTGTTGATATTGAGTTACAAAAAGCCATTCCTAGCGGTGCTGGACTTGGGGGCGGTTCTAGTGATGCCGCTTCTACTTTAATGGCACTTAATGAGCTATGGGGCTTAGGCCTTTCAAAGGAACAGTTATTGCCTTTGGCTCTCAAGTTGGGTGCTGATGTGCCATTTTTTCTTGAAGCGCGGCCTGCTATTGTTGAAGGAATAGGGGAGCATATTTTTCCCTTGGCAAAAGAGTTATCATCAAACATAGCTCAAATCCATTATGTGCTTTTTGTGCCTAAACTAGCGATTCCTACCGTTAGTATATTTAAAGAGCCGAGTTTAAAACGAGATACACCTAAGTTAGCGTTGGAGCAATTAACTCAGGAGTTAAATCAACTAGAGTATGTATGGCAATATGGTCAAAATGACTTAGAGCCAGTCGCATGTGCTTTACATCCTGCGCTGGACGAGTTGCGCCAATATTTATATGCATTAGGAATTAAGGTGCGTATGAGTGGAGCAGGTTCGGTGTTTTTTGCGGCCTTTGATTCAAAAGAGCAAGCTGAGGCTGTGGCTCAGCAAGTAGAGGAGTCTTTAACATTATTAAAGCGCACAGCACCTTTGAGTCAATTAGCATCCTTAGATTTAAGGTGCTTAAAAGTGAGCTCACACATAAGTCAATAGGCTATTTTGTTGGTTTGTTGCGTTTTTGAAACAAAATAAATGGCTTTTCAACAAAATGACATAAAGGGCTTGACCTGAATTAAAAATAGTGTATAATTTTATCTTTCAGTTGTTGGGCTGTAGCCAAGCTGGTTAAGGCACCGGATTTTGATTCCGGCATGCGAAGGTTCGAATCCTTCCAGCCCAGCCAACATTATTGATGCTTTTAGATTGACCGTACGCTTACGACTAGTGCAACACAGATCATGTGCCTTTCTTGGTTGTAGCTAGTACGGTTTTTTTGTGCCAAAAATTTATCTACCGGACACAATCTCAGGTATTGTCATGACCCATAACCCCAACTTGCACGAGCAGACCTCCGATCCTCACCATTTTATGATTTTTACAGGTACGGCCAATCCACGTTTAGCCGTTGATGTAGTTAATCATTTAGATATGTCTTTAGGGCAAATGACTGTGGGCCGATTCTCTGACGGTGAGGTCATGGTCGAGATTCTCGAAAACGTCCGTGGTCGTGATGTCTTTGTGCTGCAACCAACTTGTGCACCAACTAATGATAATCTCATGGAGATTATGGTTATGGTTGATGCCTTACGCCGCGCTTCTGCTGGTCGTATTACTGCAGCTATCCCATATTTTGGTTATGCACGACAAGATCGTCGTCCACGTTCTGCGCGTGTTGCTATTACTGCTAAGGTAGTGGCTAATATGTTGCAGCGTGTGGGTGTGGATCGTGTGTTAACTATGGATTTACACGCCGACCAGATTCAGGGCTTTTTTGATATTCCAGTAGATAATATTTACGCTGGCCCAGTATTATTGGCTGATATTGCCAAACAAAATTACGAAAATTTATTGGTTGTATCACCCGACATCGGTGGTGTGGTGCGTGCTCGCGCTTTAGCTAAGCAATTAGAAGCCGACTTAGCGATTATTGATAAGCGTCGTCCACGTGCCAACGTCTCTGAGGTAATGAACATTATCGGTGACGCCAATGGTCGTACTTGTTTATTAATGGACGACATGGTTGATACGGCTGGTACGCTATGTAAGGCCGCTTCTGCGCTTAAAGAGCGTGGTGCTAAGGCGGTATATGCTTACTGTACACACGCTGTATTATCAGGTGGTGCGGTTGAGCGCGTATCCAATTCTGCCCTTGATGGCTTAGTAGTGACTGATACAATTCCACTACGTGAAGATGCCAAGGCATGTAAAAAAATTAGACAGCTGTCTACTGCCGCTTTATTAGGCGAGACCATTGAGCGCATTGCCAATGCCGAGTCTGTCAGCTCACTATTTGTTGAGTAATTGGTTTTAAAAAAGGTTTTAGCTTAGGCGCTGGTCGCGGCGCTAAGCGAGCATAGGCTGCAGTGGTTGCAACCTATGTCAATGTAGCCTGAATAATCAGGTGTTTTTTCTCTTGGAGTTTTTTATGAAGTTTTCAGCCACTACGCGTAGCGTTCAGGGTTCGAGTGCGAGCCGCCGCCTGCGCCGCGCCGGCCGAGTACCAGCCATTGTTTATGGTGGTAAGGATGAGGCCCAAAGCATTGAGTTAGATCACAACGAAATTTACCACGCTCTACGTAAGCCTGGTTTTGGTTCTTCAGTTCTAGATATGAACTTAGAAGGCAAAGGCCAAAAGGTATTATTACGTGCAGTTCAGTGGCACCCATATAAGCCTATCGTTTTACACGTAGACTTCCAGCGCGTACGTGCTGACGTTGCGATTGTTACTCGTGTACCTATTACTTACATCAACGGTGATGATTCACCTGCAGTTCAGATCGATGGCGCCATCATCAACATCGTTCTTAACGATATTGAGGTTAGCTGCTTACCAGGTGACCTACCATCTGAAATCGTTGTAGACTTAGGTGAAATGCAAAACGGTGACGTTCTTTCTGTTGAGTCTATCGTTGCACCTGAGGGCGTTGAGTTCTTAACTCCTGCAACTGA
>JAAZGT010000170.1 GCA_012511095.1 Alcaligenaceae bacterium | reverse complement strand
TCCAGTCAATATTATCCAATCATTGTTATTTTATTTGCCTTAGGTTGCTTAACTAAAAGTGCTCAGTTCCCTTTTCATTTCTGGTTACCTAATGCTATGGCAGCGCCAACGCCGGTGTCTGCTTATTTACACTCAGCTACCTTAGTTAAGGTAGGTGTTTTTGCTTTAGCGCGTTTCTGGCCTGTTCTTTCAGGTACTGAACTGTGGTTCTTTTTGATTAGTGGTGCAGGGATGATATCCTTTGCTCTCGGTGCCTACAATGCCTTTTTCCAACGCGATTTAAAAGGTATTTTGGCTTATTCAACCATTAGTCATTTGGGCTTAATTTGTGCACTTTTAGGTATGAATAGCCAGTTGGCTCTGGTGGTAGCAATTTTCCATATGCTCAATCATGCCACCTTTAAGGCCTCATTATTTATGGCGGCCGGCATTGTTGATCATGAGACTGGTACACGCGATATTACCGTTTTAAATGGTCTCAGAAAAGCCATGCCTGTGACTGCTTTATTAGCCTCTGTAGCTGCTGCAGCCATGGCCGGAGTGCCACTACTTAATGGTTTTATTTCAAAAGAGATGTTCTTTTCTGAAACGCTTTTTGTGGGCAGCACTGGTGTGAGTCCTTATATATTACCGAGCATTGCTATTATCGGTAGTATCTTAAGCGTGGCCTATTCCTACCGTTTTATTGTTAATGTGTTCTTCGGTGAACCCACTTTTGAAGAATTACCTAAAAAACCTCACGAACCTACTAAATGGATGCTAGTGCCGAGCGCCATTTTAGTGTTTATTTGTGTGATTGTCGGTATCTTCCCACAACATACAATTAGTCCATTTCTTGATATTGCCGTCTCGGGTGTTTTTGGTATTAACCACGGGGTCGAATACGATCTAGGCCTATGGCATGGTTTTAATATTCCATTGCTTATGAGTGGTTTAGCGCTCATTGGTGGGGTTGTTTTTGCTTTAATTATGAAGCAATCGCTAATGGCTCACCCAGATGTTGTACCTTTTACAGAGCGTTTAGATGGTCGCCGTATTTTCGATAAGATATTGAATTATGCCGACGCTTTTTCATATCATGCAGTCGCTTCGATCTCGTCCGAACGTATGCAAATTCAATTAGTGGTTGTGGTGGTCTTGAGTGTCTTGGCGGCTGCTATACCATTAGTGGGTCAGTATGATGTGCCTAGGCTAAGTCTCTATGAGGTTAATTGGCTCTTCTTGGGTCTTTGGGTTGTCGGTGCCTTGGGTGCTCTATTAACAGCCTATCATGCGCAATATAATCGCTTCCGTGCCATTGTGTTTTTAAGTGCTACCGGGATCGTGGTTGTGGTAACTTTTGCTTGGTTATCTGCACCTGATTTAGCTCTGACGCAATTAGTGGTCGAAGTAGTGACCTGTGTCTTATTATTATTAGGCTTACGTTGGTTGCCACAACCTAAGCCAACTCCAGACGAGTTAGATAATGACCCGGTTTTAGCCCTAAGACGTCGTCGAGACTTAGTGATTGCTATCACCGCTGGTGTCGGCATGAGCTTATTAGCTTATTTCCTCATGATGCGCCCTGCCAATCGTAATGATATTGGCGATGTGATCTTAGAAAAATCATTACCAGAAGGTCATGGCGCCAACGTAGTTAATGTAATTTTAGTCGACTTCCGTGGCTTTGATACCTTTGGTGAAATCACAGTACTTGGTATTGTGGCCCTAACCGTTTATGCCTTATTAAGACGTTTTAGACCACCACAGGAAATGCTACGTGCTATGGAGCCAACGCGTGAGGATCTCAGTACCGACTTACGTCGCGTAAAAGAAGATGGCAAATTACCTAGAGGCACAATGATGGTACCTAATGTCATCGCGCGTTTATTGATGCCAGTTATTAGCCTAATCGCTTTTTATTTCTTTTTCCGTGGCCATAATTTACCGGGTGGTGGCTTTGTGGGCGGTCTCGTTTTTGCCACTGGGGTAATTACACAATTTATTGTGAGTGGTATGTTATGGGTAGAGTCTAAATCCAGAATTCGTCCACAGAATTGGTTAGGTGCTGGTTTATTGCTAGCGGTTGGTGCGGGGGTATTACCCATGTTTTTTGGACTCCCCTTTTTAAGTGCAATGGTATGGGAGCCGGTGTTGCCTTTTTATGGTCAAGTGCATTTATCCTCCGTTCTAATTTTTGACTTAGGTGTATTTGCACTCGTGGTAGGTACGACCACTTATATGCTGGTTGCCTTAGCCCACCAATCATTGCGTTACTACAGACAAAATATCTATGCTGAATTACACGCTGAGGAGATGGCAGCTTCGACTTCCACTCCGACAGCTGTGAAACTCGCCCAAGATATAAGCAAGAAAAGCTAAACAGAGGTATTAAAGATATGGAAATTGTATTTGCATTATCCATCGGTATTTTGACGGGTTCCGGTGTTTGGTTAATTCTTCGCTCTAGAACATTCCAAGTCATTATGGGACTTTTATTACTGAGCTATGCCGTTAACTTATTTATTTTCGGTGGTGGTTTATTGAGCGTGGGGATGCCGCCGATTTTAAACGGTTCAATGCCTATTAATCCAGAAAACTATGCTAACCCCGTACCACAAGCCTTGGTCTTAACTGCTATTGTGATTGGTTTTGCTACCACAGCATTATTTTTAGTTTTATTATTAGCACAGCGTGGTTTAACGAATTCTGACCACGTTGATGGTTCGGAGAACAATGAATGAGTAATTACGTAGTTCATTTACCCATTCTTTCTATTATTATCCCTCTCAT
>JAAZGT010000169.1 GCA_012511095.1 Alcaligenaceae bacterium | reverse complement strand
GCAGATTTAATTGACTTATTAAGAGAGATAAATCACTTTGAGTCAGAGTTCTCCACTGATTTAGAGAGGGCTTTTGAAGAGGAGTTTTCACCTGATATTGACGTAGGGGGTGTGAGCAACTTTTTAAATCTTCTTCGGACGACTATTAAAAAACATTATCCAACTATTGACTAATTTTTGGATATACTACACTTTTCTATACAGTTAGTTAAGTTACGTTGTTTTCTGATAACCACTGCTCATACTGCTTTGGAGACATACCAATGAGGTATGGATGCGTTCATAAATTCTGTGGCGGGTCGAGAGGGATTCGAACCCTCGATACGTCGCCGTATACACGCTTTCCAAGCGTGCGCCTTCAGCCACTCGGCCACCGACCCTATTTGACCGTGTTAAATACGCAATCACCAAGGTGGTGATCATTTAACACTAAGCAAAGGATTTTATCACCTTAGACTTTTTTCATCAATAAAAAGCCGCTATTCATGATAAACAGCGGTTTTTATAATTAGTTTTTCTGCAAACTCAAAATACGCTCAACATAGCGTGCTAATAAGTCCACTTCGATATTAACCTCGGCACCACTTTTTAGGTGTTTTAAAGTGGTCACTTCTAAGGTATGTGGAATTAAGTTAATACTCACCTCACAACCCTCAGCGTTGTCTTCAACCGAGTTTACCGTGAGGCTCACGCCATTGACCACAATGGAGCCTTTGTAGGCTAGATACTTACTCAGCGCTGCTGGGATTTGGATTTTAAGCTCGTAGGACTCACCGACTGGCTCAAACACACTCACCTTACCCTTACCATCAACATGACCTGCTACGATATGACCGTCTAAGGTATCGCCTAAACGCATCGCATGCTCAAGGTTTACTTCGCCTACCTGATCTAAGCCAACAGTTTTGTTGAGGGATTCACGCGACACCTCAACCTCAAAGCTTTTATCATCAAAAGCCACCACAGTCATGCAAGCACCCTGAATAGCAATGGAGTCGCCTAGTTTGATGCGGCTTAAGTCAAAGTCATTAGCGGCAATGTGTAAACGCACACCGCTGTCTTGGTCGTCGGCTGCTCCTAAGGGCTTAACGGAGGTGATTTCACCAATACCTGTAATAATTCCTGTAAACACGTTATTCTCTCAACACTAATTAGTTACTGCATTTAAAATGCTTTGCCAACGTTGCTCATCGCGCGCTCTTAAGCGCACATCAACACCCATGGCTTGCTGCTCAAAAAATACTAATTGCTTTGCATCACTCAGTCGCTCTAAAGGCGATAATGCAAAAGCCTCTCTACCAGGGCCAATGATTTTAGGTGCCATATATAAAAGTAACTCATCAACTAAAGCGGCTTCTAAAAAACCAGCATTTAATCGAGGGCCTGCTTCTAAATGCACCTCATTAATCTCATTGGCTGCTAAATAATCCATAATGGCCACTAAATCTAGGCCTGGAACCTCAGCACTATCAGCGTTTAAAGGCATCTTGATAATGCGAGCGTTTTTATTTTGTTCGAGTGTGGCTTGCTTACTCAATTCACTTTGTGTAAAAGCGCGATCCTCAACAAATAACCACACAGGATCGCCATTAAAAATAGCGGCTTCTGTGTCAATTAAAAATTGACGATCAATGACCCCACGAATCGGTTGTCGAGGTGTATCAACTGCACGTACATTAAGTAAGGGGTCATCAGCTAAAACGGTGCCAATGCCTGTTAAAACCAAACAACAACGTGCACGCCAATGTTGACCGTCATCACGTGCCACAGAGGACGTAATCCACTTAGACTCACCACAAGCCAGAGCCACCTTACCGTCAATGGAGGTAGCAATTTTTGTACGCACCCAAGGTCTAGCGCTCGCCATGCGAGAAATAAAACCAGGATTTAGATCAAGGGCTTCGGCGGTTAATACACCATTGTCCACCACAATACCGACTTCCCGCATTTTCATAATACTTTGACCGCCCACCAAAGGATTGGGGTCTGTCATGGCAATCACTACACGCGCCGGTTGACAACGCATAATGGCATCCACACAGGGTGGTGTTCGACCATAATGACTGCAAGGCTCCAAGGTCACATAAAAAGTCGAGCCCACCATGGCGTGCTCGTTGCCTCTGGTGATGGCATCTTTTATTGCTTGTACTTCGGCATGGTCACTACCGGCCTCTTGGGTACAGCCTTGGCCTAACACCTCGCCATCGCGTACGATAACGCAACCCACACGCGGGTTTGGGGAGGTCAAATAAAGGGATTGTTCAGCGAGTTGGATGGCTTGACGCATCCAATAATGATCTTGTTGTGCTGCTGATAATTGACTAAGACTCATTGCGATTATTTTTTATGAGAACCGTTTTTAGCCTGCATCTCGCTAATGGCTTTGACGAACTCATCGATATGCTCAAAGCTTTGATAGACCGAGGCAAAGCGCACATAAGCGACCTGGTCCAAGTCCTTGAGAGTCTGCATCACGAATTCACCGATTGCATCGGTGCTTACCTCTTTTTCGCCGAGATTAAATACAGCATCTTGAATATCAAGTAACGCCTTTTCTCGTAGTTCAGTACTGACAGGACGCTTGCGTAAAGCCATATTCATACTGGCTTCAACCTTAGATAAATCGAAATCAGTGCGTCTACCATCGCGCTTAACAACAGCAGGCATCACCTTTTCGACACGCTCAAAGGTAGTAAAACGCTTTTCGCAGTCCGGACAACGACGACGGCGACGAATGACATTACCCTCGTCTTGCCAACGCGAATCGATTACTTGGGTATCAGTATTACCGCAAAAAGGACATTTCATAATAAATACTACCAGCTCACCTTAAGGCGCAGACCCAAGGTGAGCTGTATCAATAGCAAAATATTGCTAATTATTTGTAAACAGGGAACTGTGAAGTTAATGCATTAACCTTAGCTCGAACCTCTTCTAAGAAAGCCTCATCATGAGGGTTTTCTAGAACATCAGCGATTAGGTTAGCAGTTAACTCAGCCTCTGCTTCTTTGAAACCTCGCGTGGTAATAGCTGGTGAACCAATACGAATACCACTAGTAACAAAAGGTGTTTCAGGGTCGTTAGGGATGGCGTTTTTGTTTACAGTAATGTGAGCCTTACCTAAAGCCTCTTCGGCAACCTTACCAGTAATACCCTTACTGCGTAAGTCAACTAACATCACGTGGCTCTCGGTACGACCAGAAACGATACGTAAACCACGCTTAGTTAAGGTGTCAGCTAATACCTTAGCGTTTTTAAGAACCTGTGCGCCCCACTCCTTGAACTCAGGTGCTGCAGCTTCTTTGAAAGCAACTGCTTTACCAGCGATCACGTGCATTAATGGACCACCTTGAAGACCTGGGAAAATAGCCGAGTTAATAATACGCTCGTGCTCAGCTTTCATCATGATCACACCACCGCGTGGACCACGTAGTGATTTGTGCGTAGTAGAAGTTACGAAGTCAGCGTAAGGAACTGGGTTAGGATATTGACCAGCAACTACTAAACCTGCGTAGTGGGCAATATCAACCATGAAGTAAGCACCAACCTCTTTAGCGATTTTAGCCATACGCTCAAAATCAATTTTTAAAGCGTAAGCAGAAGCACCACCAACGATTAACTTAGGCTTGTGCTCTTTAGCTAAACGCTCTAACTCGTCGTAATCGATCTCTTCTTTTTCGTTAAGACCATAGTGAACGAAGTTGTATAACTTACCTGATGCATTAACTGATGCACCATGAGTTAAGTGACCACCCTCGGCTAAGCTCATACCTAATACTGTATCACCCGCCTCAAGAACAGCTAGGTAAACACCTTGGTTAGCCTGAGAGCCCGAGTTAGGCTGTACGTTGGCTGCTTCTGCGCCAAATAACTCTTTTAAGCGATCAATCGCTAATTGCTCAACAATATCTACATATTCACAGCCACCATAATAGCGTCTGCCTGGATAACCTTCGGCGTATTTGTTGGTTAATTGTGAGCCTTGGGCTTGCATAACTGCCGGGCTAGTGTAGTTTTCAGAAGCGATAAGCTCAATATGTTCCTCTTGACGCTTATCTTCTTGTTGCATTGCTGCCCATAATTCTGGATCCACTTTGTCCAGGGTATTGCTGCGCTCAAACATTGATAAAACTCCTAATGATATGTAGATAGAGTAAATATGATTAAATAAAAAACAAATAAGCGACTCCGCCAATAACTGATGGAATCGAAAAATCATTGCCTCATCTTAACTGCTATTTTGCAGCTAAACGAGGGTTAAGGGTATAGGTACCGATAATGGTATCTTCTGCCAATACATGGCCTGCCATGGCTTTGATCACATCTGCACAACTAAAGCTACCCTCAAGAGGTAAGCGCTCAATATCTAGAGCATAAAGTGTGAAATGATAATGGTGCACCAATGAATCATTAAAAGGTGGGCAAGGACCATCATAACCAAAGTAGTCGCCCTTCATGTCAGGGTCTCCAGCAAACCACTCGGTGAAATTATTAATACCATGACGTAGGCCATTAGGTGCCTTAGGGCCACCCTTGCCTTTGGGTGAGACATCCTTAGAGTGCTGCCCCTCTTTAATCTCGGTGGCATCAGCTGGGATATCAATTAAAGCCCAGTGATAAAAAGCAACGCGCGGTAAATCAGCTGGCACCTCGCGGTCTAGTTGATTCACATCGTCAGGCTTACTTGGCACATCGGTATCAACGCAAACCATCACAAATGATTTGGTGCCTTCGGGCGCGTCAGTCCAACTAAAATGCGGATTGATATTTGAGGATAAGGCAATATTAGTTTGTTTATCCATTTTGCCAAAAGCAAAACGTGGGTCAATCGGCTGATTATGTTGAATCGAATTACTAACTAACTTCATAAAACACCTCCAAATTGTGATGGCTTTATTGCTAATAGCTACTAACTAATGGTCACACGGGCGAATTTACGCTTACCTACTTGTACCACATAAGTACCTGTACCTAATTCGAGCGTACGGTCCTCAATGCGTTGGCTATCAACACGCACACCACCCTGCTGAATATTACGGTTAGCCTCAGAGCCTGAGCTCGCTAACCCTGAATCACGTAGAACATGAACAATTGATAAGGGACCACCGGTTAATGTTATCTCAGACATTTCGTCAGGAATTTGACCGTCACGGAAACGCGCCTCGAAAGTCTGTAACGCTTTTTCTGCAGCGGCTGCCGTATGGAAACGAGTAATGATTTCCTGAGCCAACATGACTTTGAAATCACGTGGATTACGACCATTTTCAGTCTCTTTGCGGAAGCCCTCAATCGCTTCTAGACTGTGGCTCGATAATAAGAGGTAGAAACGCCACATCAACTCGTCTGAGATTGACATGATCTTACCAAACATACTATCAGGGTCTTCGGTAATACCGATGTAATTATTTTTAGATTTAGACATTTTTTCAACGCCGTCTAAACCCTCTAGTAAAGGCATGGTCAGTACACACTGTGGCTCTTGGCCGTACTCTTTTTGTAAATCACGACCCACTAACAGGTTGAATTTTTGGTCGGTACCGCCTAACTCAATATCGTTTTTTAATACGACGGAGTCATGACCCTGTAATAACGGGTAAATGAACTCATGCATTGCAATGGGTACGCCACTCTTATAGCGGTTAGTAAAGTCATCGCGCTCAAGCATACGAGCAACCGTATAACGTGAGGCTAAGGAGATCATGTCTCGCAAGCTAATGTCATCGCACCACTCTGAGTTATAACGAATCTCAGTACGCTCAGGGTCCAAAATAAGAGAAGCTTGCTCATAATAGGTTTTGGCGTTAGCAAGTACTTGCTCTCTAGTGAGTGGTGGACGTGTGGTGTCACGACCGCTAGGGTCACCGATTAAAGCGGTGAAATCACCAATTAGGAAAATAACTTGGTGGCCTAAATCTTGAAGCTGACGCATCTTATTAAGCACCACCGTATGGCCCAAGTGAATATCAGGCGCGGTTGGGTCTAAACCCAATTTAATACGTAGAGGGACACCGGTGTCCTTACTGCGCTGCATTTTCTGCAATAGCTCACTTTCGACCAACAGCTCATCACAGCCACGTAAAACGATGCGCATTTCATCTTTTACCTCTTGGCTGATCTGAATTTCTTGTTTAGACATGAATTGATAAACTCCAAATTTCTTTTTAGATTATGGGATATAAAATTTACATTGCAAAGACACTGAGGGGCACTTCGCCGATTTTATGTTAGATTATAACCTTTATTAGCTCGAATTATTGCTTCTAAAGGCGCTTTTAATGAACCGACAGTCTACTTATTTTATCGGCATTATGTCTGGTACTAGCACCGATGGTGTCGATGCCTCTTTGGTTCAAATAAATGCTCAATCAGAGCAGGCCATTAAGCTTATCGCTACAAGCAGTCTTGATATTCCCCTCAATTTGCGTGAAGTAATTTTAAACCTTAACAAAAGTGGTCCCGACGAGTTGCGGTTCGCTGCCGAGGTGTCGCTCGAACTAGGTAAATTATACGCCGATGTTACGCAAAACCTATTGCTAGAAAATGGCCTCGTTGCCGACGAAATTAATGCCCTAGGCATTCACGGTCAAACAGTGCGACATCAACCGGAGCGCGGCTATAGTATTCAACTCAATGCGCCCGCACTAGTGGCAGAGCTCACTGGCATTGATGTGATATCTGATTTTAGAAGCCGAGACATTGCGGCTGGTGGTCAAGGCGCCCCATTAATCCCTGCCTTTCACCATGCTATTTTTCGGGATAAAAACAAGCCACGCGCCTTATTAAATATTGGCGGTATTTCTAATCTAAGTTTATTACACCCTGAGCGACCGACTATCGGCTTTGATTGCGGGCCAGGTAATATGCTGCTCGACTACTGGTGTTATAAACACTTAGGTCAAAAATTCGATAAAGACGGCCTATGGGCTGCCAGTGGTGAGGCCAATCAAGACTTAGTCGACTTTCTTATCAGCAACGAGGAGTGGCTAAAGCTTAAACCCCCTAAATCGACTGGTCGTGATTTATTTAATGGTCAATGGCTAGAACAACAGCTCGAGAGCTTTTTTAAGCTCAACCATACCATTCACAGTTACCAAGCTGCAGACATACAAGCTAGCTTGGTCGCTTTGACTACTACGTGCATTATTAGCTGCTTAAACGACTATGCAGCTGACAACAAAGAGCTTATTGTCTTTGGTGGTGGCGCTGCCAACCCAGAAATCATGGCTCAACTAGCCAACGCTTTAAACTACCCTGTACATACGAGTGACAAGCTAGGTGTACCCGCTCAAGCAATGGAGTCCATGGCCTTTGCGTGGTTAGCTTGGGCTTTTAGGCAGCGACTGCCTATTTGCACCCCTCAAATGACAGGAGCCCGCCACGCAAGCGTGGCAGGCTCCCTACATCCGGCTTAGATTAATTAAAATCTAAGTCTATTAAACATCAAATGATGAACCGCAGCCACAAGTGGTTGCTGCATTAGGGTTACGAATCACAAATTGTGAACCCTGAATGTCCTCTTTGTAGTCGATTTCGGCACCAACTAAATATTGGAAGCTCATAGGATCAACTAATAATGTCACACCATTTTTGTCAATGCTGGTGTCGTCATCGCTTACTTCCTCATCGAAAGTAAAGCCATATTGGAAACCCGAACAACCGCCACCTTGTACAAAAACGCGTAATTTTAAATCAGGATTACCCTCATCAATTAATAAATCGCGCACCTTTTCGGCTGCCGCATCAGTAAAAACTAATGGGGCAGGAGGTGCTTGTAAATCTACTTGTTCAATACTCATAATCTTTGCTCCAATGCCTTGATATATAAGGCACATACACTAATTGCTTAGTTAATTTTAACATAGGGTTTGATTGCGCCCTACTATACCCACTATTTTAATAGTGGCTTTGAGTTTAAAAAGCTTGTTAAGAAACAGTCGTTTAGAGCTCAATCGTTTTACTGAGCTTAACGCTTTTACCCTCTAGAACCTTGACAGTAATTTCTTGTGGAGTAAATCCAAAAGGAATGACTAAAAGCCCTTCGCGACGCTGAATTCGACTGAAATTTAATTCTAATATGGGGCTCATACGGGCTGCTTTCAAGTCGATCCCTCGACCATCGCCACCACCTTGGGAAATACTGGTTATTAATGAGCCACCCTCGGTGCTATCGACCACAGGTAAAACCTCTGGATAAAGCTCAACCGTTTGCTTTTGACCGTCTTTTTCGCCCACCGCAGTAAACTGCAAACGCCCTGAAAATGGCTCTTGAATACCGCGACCACTAACAGAAAGCATCAGTTTAAAGTTGATATAACGCCCCTCTTGTTGCGCCTCAAAGGCTCTAAGACTAACGGCGCCAGCTGGACCTGCTGGGACCATCTCCTCATAGAAGGTTAGCTCACCATTTAAACGCGTAACCTCAGCGTTAAGACGCTCAATTTCGCGACTATATTGGGCGATTAAGGCGCCATCGAGTAAGGCTTTAGCCTTTTGCTCGTTATATAGATTTTCCATTGCCTGATAATTTACCACTGCTTGGCCACTCTCAAGCTTTACTCGCTCCTCAAACTGAAGCAACATCGCATCGCGCTCGCGAAGGTGCTCGGCCTGCTGATGATAATACGTCAGGCCGCCACCAATTCCCACACCGAGTAGTAGTAAAAATATTCGAGCAATCATATTTATGGTAAGACCGCCACAAAATCTAAACCGGTAGATTCGGGCAAGCCAAATAATAAGTTCATATTTTGAACCGCTTGACCTGCTGCCCCCTTAACTAAATTGTCTTGAACCACCAAGACAATTAGGGTGTCACCGCCACCAGGGCGTGACAAGGCGATACGCAAATCGTTAGCGGCGCGCACAGTGCGTGTCTCAGGCAGACTACCTGCAGGCATCACATCAATAAAACGCTCACCAGCATAACGCTCTTCATAAAGCGCTTGGAAATCAGTATCTCTTGCCTCAGGCTTAATACGCACATAAATAGTTGAAAACATACCGCGAATCATAGGCACCAAGTGTGGCACAAAGGTTAAACCTACCTTTTCACCAGCAATCACAGCCAAATGCTCACTAATCTCTGGATGGTGACGGTGACCACTTACACCATATGCCTTAAAGTTGTCACCAGCCTCGGACAACAGATTGGCAACAGAAGCACCACGACCTGCGCCAGACACACCTGATTTACAGTCGGCCACAATGCCATCCAACTCGATTAAACCTTTTTCTAGCAAAGGCGCTAAACCTAAAACCACGGTCGTTGGGTAACAACCTGGGTTAGCAATTACTTTAGCGTTTTTAATTTTTTCGCGGTTAATTTCTACTAAACCGTAAACACTGTCATTTTTTAAAACATCAGGACAACTATGAGGCATTTTGTACCACTTTTCAAAAGCCTCAACATCTTGTAGACGGAAGTCAGCGGCCAAGTCAATCACCTTAACGCCATTGGCGATAAGCCCCTCAGCTTGAGACATAGCCACGCCATGTGGCGTCGCAAAGAACACCACATCACAGTCATTTAGCGATGCATTATCAGGCGTAACAAATTTCAAATCCACTTTGCCACGCAAGCTTGGGAACATATCTGCAACGGCAACGCCCTCTTCGCTACGAGAGGTAATAGCACGCAACTCCACTTGTGGGTGTTGCGACAAAATACGTAATAGCTCGACACCTGTGTAGCCTGTGCCACCAACAATACCGACGTTAATTTTTTTATTAGACGTTGTCATGAAGAATTCCTATGTATTTTAATTGTGTGCTTAATGCACTCTATACTTTTATTGTAATAGATCGACGCTCTGCTCAAGCTATATTTAAGCGGCAGATCAAATCTACAATTAGGGATAGACTCTTAAGTTAAGCCAAGTCAAAGCACTTTGTTAAGACAGACTTTATACGAAAAAGTTTAGATGGACAATGAAACAAGATATTTCATTGAACGGCTGTGATAGCTATGAACATAGCTTAAGACCGCTCTTTGGCTGCTACCCAAAAATGCATTTTGTGAAGTACAACGAAAAAACCGCCACCAATATGGGTAGCGGTTTTTTTCGTATCTGCAATCGCTGAGCGTAAAATATTAACGCTTAGAGAACTGCTTACGACGACGTGCTTTGCGGAAACCAACTTTCTTACGCTCAACAGCACGAGCATCACGAGTAACGAAGCCAGCTTTAGAAAGCTCAGGCTTGAGTGACTCATCGTAGTCAATTAACGCACGAGTAATACCATGGCGCACTGCACCAGCTTGACCACTCTCACCACCACCGTGTACGTTAACTTGGATATCGAAAGACTCTAACATATCCAATAACACTAATGGCTGACGAGAAATCATGCGACCTGTTTCGCGGTCGAAGTATTCCTCAAGGGTTTTACCGTTTACAACGATATTACCAGAACCTTTTTTCAAGAAAACACGAGCTACCGAGGTTTTGCGACGACCCGTGCCATAATTCCAATCACCAATCATGACTTTTATCCTTAAATATCAAGCTGTTGTGGTTGCTGAGCAGTATGAGGGTGCTCAGGGCCAGCATACACCTTGAGTTTTTTGAACATGGCGTAGCCTAAAGGACCCTTAGGTAACATGCCTTTAACAGCTTTTTCTAAAGCACGACCAGGGTAACGCTCCTGCATTTTGCGGAAGCTAGTCTCACGGATACCGCCTGGGTAACCGGTGTGACGGTAGTACGTTTTGTCTTCGAACTTAGCACCAGTAACTACAACATCGGCTGCATTGATAATTACGATGTAATCGCCTGTGTCAACGTGAGGGGTATACTCGGGCTTATGCTTACCGCGCAAACGGCGTGCAACTTCGCTGGCTACACGTCCTAGAACTTTGCCCTTTGCATCGATAACATACCAGTCACGTTTGACTTCATGGGGTTTTGCCACAAAAGTCTTCATGATTTTTATCCTTAAAAGTTAAAAAGCTCCGCTCGCCATGTCATTATTAAAAAGTGATTGACAGTACAAGCTAGAGTAAGCCGATTATATTAACATAATTAATTAATCAGCATAATAAAAAACGCTAAAAGGATGTAAAAACAACCCTTTAGCGTTGTATTTTTGAAAAACTCTGTTAAGCAGAGCTTTGTCTATACCATCTAAAAGCTAATAAACCTAGCTTAAACGGTTAATCGCATAAGCTAAGAAGCGCGTATAAGATGTCTCTAATACGTTAAACCACGGTGCTACCGAGTTACGATAACCGATGTAGTCATCGTGTAGTCGCTTAAACATTTCGTCTTTTTCAGAGTACTCTTTGTATAACTCAGTAGTTGCTTTGTAAGCCGCCTCTAAAATATCGCGTGGGAACTCTCTTAGGATCGCACCCTCTGCGATTAGGTTGCGTAAAGCACCTGGGTTATTGAAGTCGTAAATTGCTAACATATCGTGTGTTGCACGGAATGACGCTGTTTCTATGATGTGCTTATACACGGCTGGTAACTTTTCGTACTCGTCTTGGTTGGTGTATAGAGAAACCGCTGGACCACCTTCCCAGAAACCTGGGTAGTAGTAATAAGGTGCTACTTTTACGAAGCCTAATTTCTCATCATCAAAGGGACCAACGAACTCAACTGCGTCTAGCGTACCTTTTTCAAGCGCTGGATAAACATCACCACCCGCTAACTGCTGAGGCACCACACCAATCTTAGATAAAACCTCACCTGCAAAACCTGCAGTACGCATCTTGAGGCCCTTAAGTTCATCAAGAGACTTAATCTCTTTACGGAACCAACCACCCATTTGGGCGCCGGTATTACCTAATGGGAAGTTAACGATATTAACTTTGGCGAATAACTCGCGCAATAAAGTCATACCATTACCCTCGATTAACCAAGCGTTCATTTGGCGAGCAGTTAAACCAAAAGGTACAGCAGTATCAAAACAATAAGCTGGGTTTTTACCGAAATAATAGTAACCACAGGTGTGACCACACTGCACTGTACCATTAGATACAGCATCTAATACCTCGAATGGAGGTACAATTTCACCCGCAGGAAAGACATCAATCTGAAACTTGCCATCGGTCATTTGGCTAACATACTCTGCAAAACGTGCTGCAGCATTATATAGGGCGGGTAAGTTACGAGGGAAGCTCGTGGCCATGCGCCAGCGAACTGATGGGCCATCTTGAGCGATAACCGGCGCTGAAACAGCGGCTGCACCTGCAGCTACACCTAAACCAGCTTTTTTCAAAAACGAACGTCTTTCCATTATCAATAACTCCAAAAAAAATTATGCGAAATATCCTAGCATAAATATAGCATTTTAACTTTAGCAGTTTACCCTAGTATTGTTATTAGGAACCCGCTACCGACATTTGCTCAATTAAAACTGAACCGCTGGTTTTTGAGCCGCGAGTCACTAAATCATTAGCGACTGCTTGAATTTGCATAAACATATCTTTTAGATTACCGGCAATGGTAATTTCCTCAACTGGGAATTGAATCTCACCATTGTCCACCCAATAACCAAAGGCACCGCGCGAATAATCACCGGTCACATAATTCACACCTTGACCAATTAGCTCTGTGACTAATAAACCACGGTGCATTTTTTTCAATAAAGCATCTAAATCATCATCTGGCTGACTAAGGCTAGATTGCAAGATTAAGTTATGTGAGCCACCGGCATTGCCAGTCGTACGCATACCGAGTTTACGGGCTGTATAGGTTGAAAGTAGATAGCCTTGTAGCACACCGTCTTTTACTAAATCACGCGCGGCAGTAGCTACACCCTCATTATCAAAGGTACTACTACCCATCGCCCCCAAAATAAATGGATCCTCATGAATACTCAGATGCGGTGCCATTAACTGGGTGCCTAAAGAATCAACTAAGAAACTGGTTTTACGATAAAGTGCACCGCCACTAATGGCCTGCGCTAAATTACCTAATAAACCTAAGGCTAAAGGTGCCTCAAAAATCACGGGATAACGACCTGTGGGAATTTTACGCG
>JAAZGT010000168.1 GCA_012511095.1 Alcaligenaceae bacterium | reverse complement strand
TGAACTGTCATAGTGCCGACTATGTGCGCTATAACAAGTTGATGGATTTGGGTTTAACAGAGCAGCAGATCGAAGAAAACTTGCTGTTTACTGGTGAGCGTGTGGGTGATATGATGAATATTGCCTTATCACCTAAAGATGCTAAGACATGGATGGGTGTTACCCCTCCAGACTTATCAGTGATTGCTCGTTCACGTTCTGCAAACTTGGGTCAACCAGGCACGGATTATATCTACACGTACTTACGTACTTTCTATCGTGACCAAAGCAGTAATGCTGGTTGGAACAACTTAGCTTTCCCAAATGCAGCAATGCCTAACCCGTTCTGGAAAATGCAAGGTCCTGTTGAGGCGACCATTACTCAGGTCAAATCAGTGGGCGAAGGCGATGCCAAAAAATGGGTTGAGACAGTAACCAAGTTTGATAAAGACGGTTTTGCTACCATCGTTGGTGAGAAAGAACTTGCTGACTATACTGGTGGCGAAGACTATTCGGCTGAAATTACTTACTTAGATCCATCTAAGAAAGAGGCTTTTGATAAAAACATGGCTGACCTAAGCGCATTCTTAGGCTGGATGGGTGAGCCAGATCAACATTTCCGTAAAGTATTAGGTACTTGGGTAATGTTATTCTTAGCCTTGTTCTTTGTTGTTGCCTGGTTCTTAAACAGACAATACTGGAAACATGTAAAATAATTCAGCAAAGACAATTCCCTACACGTGATTATCATGTGTAGGGTGTATGAGGTCAGTGTCTTATGGCGCTGGCCTTGATTCGTTTATCGGAGACTAATTTATATGATGATTCTTCATTCAGGTACAACTTGTCCTTTTTCACAACGTTGTCGTTTTGTCCTTTATGAAAAGGGCATGGATTTTGAAATCCGTGATATTGACTTATTCAATATGCCAGAAGACGTTTCAGTGATGAACCCTTATGGCAAAGTACCTATTTTGGAAGAGCGCGATTTGATTCTTTACGAATCTAATATCATCAATGAATATATCGATGAGAGATTCCCTCATCCGCAGCTAATGCCTGCCGAGCCGATTATGCGTGCTCGTACACGTTTGTTTTTACATAATTTTGAGCGTGAGCTTTTTTCTCACGTACTGGTGCTAGAAGATCGTACGCTAAGTCCAGATGCTAAAGAGCTTGAGGTTGCACGTAATCGTATTCGTGACCAATTGACTGTATTAGCCCCAGTTATGAGTAAAAACGATTATTTGTTAGGCGAAGAGTTTTCAATGCCTGACGTTGCAATTGCTCCATTGTTGTGGCGTTTAGAACATTACGGTATTGAGCTACCTCGTAGCGCGGCACCAATTCAAAAATATGCGGAGAGAATTTTCTCTAGACCTTCATTTATTGAAGCGCTCACTCCAAGTGAAAAAGTAATGCGTCGATAATTGTTGTATATATAAAGATACCCGAACTAGTTTTATACTAGTATCGGGTATTTTTATAATAGCTATATGATTGAGAGCTGTATTAATAAGTAGAGGTATTTAAAATATGTTTCCAGCGTCAGCTAAACCTTATATCATCCGTTCTTTATATGAGTGGTGTTATGACGAAAGTTTAACTCCTCATATTGTTGTGCGAGTGGATAAAAATTGTCAGGTGCCTAAAGCCTTTGTTAAAGATGGTTATATAACCTTTAATATAGGTCCATTAGCAACAAAGGATTTTATGGTTGATAATACCTGGGTCTCATTTAGTGCAAGATTTGGTGGTCAAGCCCAAGATATCTTGTTTCCTGTTGCTACTGTTGTTAGCTTTTTCGCACGTGAAACTCAAGAGGGCATGGGATTCCCATTTGAAGAAGACTATGAATTGCCCGATGTAGATGCTGAAAGCACAGATAGTAGTGATACAGAAACAACAACAGACGCTAAGAAAAAGGCAACAGTTCTACAAATCATTAAATAAAACCACAATTTTGTTGTGAAAATGCATAAAAAGCCCCTTTTTTCATGAAAACGTAAAAAAGGGCTTGCATGGTTTTAAAAACTGTGTATAATTTCAATCTTATCGCCGGCTTAGCTCAGTTGGTAGAGCAGCTGATTTGTAATCAGAAGGTCACGAGTTCGACTCTTGTAGCCGGCACCACTTCTCTTTATATAAAATCATCTTTTATTTAATGTCTGCTAAAAGCAGCGCTGCAAATTTAAAGAATTTAGTTTTGCAGTTAAATTTTTATTTTTTAAATAAAAGCTTGACAAGAGAAATTAGATTGTTCATAATAACAATCTTTCGCAAAACAGACCTAAGGGTTATTACTAATAAGCATTTAGGTTCAGCGCGAAAGCAACACTTTTAAATGGCTTTTCAAATTATTTAAAAGATTTTTTAAAAAAGTGTTGACAAAGAGATTTAGATGGGTCATAATTTAAATCTTTGCTGCTTACGAAGCGTCGTAATCAGCGGGTTTGATTCCAACGACGTAATGAATTAGTTTTTGATTTATTACTTGGTTGAAATCAACCAAACGTTCTTTAACAAGTTAACAACCGATAAGTGTGGGCACTGAGCATGGTAGTCAGCACTTCGTTTCACGACGAAGTAGCCAAAATATTATGTTTTAAGTGCTTATGCTTAAGTTATGAAGAAATAGTAAGGTTTATATCTTGTGTGATATTTATCTGTTGTTTCTTTG
>JAAZGT010000167.1 GCA_012511095.1 Alcaligenaceae bacterium | reverse complement strand
CATGTTGTGTAATTCTTATCGTTCCTATGGGCAACATGATCAGGTGGAGTTAAGTTGAAACGAGGTTTCTATACGGTCATGCTCGCGCAGACCTTTTCATCTCTAGCTGATAATGCGCTGTTTATTGTTGCCATTGCACTAATCATGGAGTTAGACGGCCCAGACTGGTTGACTCCAATCATGAAGTGGTTTTTCGCTTTTGCTTATGTGGTGTTAGCAGCATTTGTCGGTGCTTTTGCGGACTCTATTCCTAAAGGTCGGGTGATGTTTATAACCAACTCGATTAAGCTACTCGGCTGTTTCATGATGTTCGCTTTCCCATTGTTAGGCTACAGTAATTTAACTAATGCTTATGCCGTCTGCTTGGCATATGGCGTTGTGGGTATTGGTGCTGCCGCCTACTCGCCTGCAAAATACGGCATCGTTACCGAATTGCTTCCTCCCAAAGACTTAGTAAAGGGCAATAGCTGGATTGAGGGTACCACCGTTGTTTCGATTATTGTTGGCGTGATGTTGGGCGGTATCTTAACTCGCGATTCGGTGTCCCAAGCCTTAATTGAGATTAAGCTCATTGATTTCTTTGCAGCGTCACCGGCTGAGGCCGCTATTGTGGTGGTCAGCTTTATCTATGTATTAGCTGCACTCTGTAATTTAATGATTCCAGATACGCATTTTAAATATCCACGCCAAGAGCGCAACCCAATTCGTTTACTAGGGGTATTTGGTGGTTATGTACGTATTCTCTGTAAAGACCCTGTAGGGCAGATTTCTTTAGCCGTTACCACTCTATTCTGGGGCGCTGGCGCAACTCTTCAACTTGTTGTTCTAAAGTGGGGCGAAGAGCATTTAGGTTACACGCTTGAAGGTTCTGCCATGCTGATGGGGCTTGCTGCTGTAGGTACAGTGATTGGTGCTGTGCTTGCGGCTCGCGTTCCTTTAGAAAAAACACTCTCCGTATTACCCGTTGGTGTCATGATGGGCCTCAGTGTTTTGTTAATGAACTTTGTTCAGCCAGGTTGGCAGGTTTATGCTTTGCTAATTTGGGTAGGCGCTTTATCGGGTTATTTTGTAGTACCACTTAACGCCCTATTACAGCACCGTGGCCATGTGCTTTTATCAGCAGGTCACTCTATTGCGGTACAAAACTTTAACGAGCAGTTAAATATTTTATTAATGGTGGGGGTCTATGCGATTATGGTGCATTTAGACTACTCAATCTACACCATTATTTATATCTTTGGTCTTATTGTTGTGGTGATGATGGCCTTAGTTATGTTGCTGGCCCGATATAACCAACGCGTATATCCGCAAGTTTTCTCTGAAATCGGCTCAACTGAACAAGGCCAACAACAGCATATTATTAGTTAATTAAGCGTGCCCGCGAACCAATTGTCGGGCACGTTTTAGATCCTGCCAACTTTGCGCTTTTGCCGCACTATTAAGTAATAAGAAATGTGGTGAGAAGGTAGCGATCACAGGAATTTTTCCGAGCTCGGCATGCTCAAAAAATAACTCTTGTCTTCGTAAAGCCAATAAGCCCTTATCCTCTTGCAATAACACAGCTGCCGCATCGCCAAATGCCACAATACACTTAGGTTTAATGCGCTTGATTTGTTCTAACAAAATAGGCGAACAAGCCGATAACCAGTCCTTATTAAATCCCATCGACAAATCAGGACGGCATTTTATTAAGGGAAAAACAGCCACCTCGCTACGTGCTAAACCTAAGGCAAAGAGCATTTGATCAAACAACACACCCGCCTCAGAGCTCATTGGTTCACCGCTAATTTCATCGCTCTCAGATGGGACCTGTTCAAGAAACAACCAATCGCTTTGACGCTCTTCATTGTGGTTAGCAAATACGGTGCCTTGACGTTGATCCTTTAGTTCGCAAGCAATACAAGACTCCGCATAGGCTCTAAGTTCTTGCCAAGACATCTGACTAAGGCTTTTCTGGCCTTGATGCACTGTTTGTATCTCTTGCTCTTGAGGCGGTTGTTGCGTTTGCTGCGGTTGCAAAATTTGCGTAGGCTGAGCAACTGGCACTGGCTCTACAACCTCAGTCTCTTGTGATACAGGGGTTGATGAGGTTGCAGCTACGGGTGTTTCAGGCAGACGATGTCTAGCCCGTTGTAATATCTTAAGCGCTTTTTGCGCATGATCTTGAATTTCTTGTTGAGAAGCTGGAGTGACTGGTTCGCTAACCACTGTTGCAATTTGCTGCGTAGAAGTATCACTGGCCTGTGTATCCACCCCTATTAATGAAGCAGAATCACTGACTGACTTGCTATCCTCAACACCTACGACCGCTCGCTGTAAATTAACGGCAAGCGTTTCACCCCATAAATAATCAATCCCTACCTCACTAAAGATTTGGCGCTGTATAGGATTTAATGTCTTGAGATAAGAAGGCATTAGAGTAGATTGGGACATTAGTGAGCCACCTTAGACCCTGATGCACAATGCGGCGTACACTCAATATTAGCATCGTCAGCTGTTAACTGCTTTTCTAAAACAATGGCATCTTCGCTTGCGCCACCCACCTCGCGATAATAACCCTTGCGCTTACCAATAACGGCATAACGATGTCTTAAATAAAAGCGCTGTGCCTGATCATTAGACTCGCGAACCTCGAGTAGTTGTTTATCCAAACCATTGGCTAGAGCATTTTTTTCTAAGGTCTTTAATAATAAAGTACCAAAACCATCACCTTGTAGAGACGGCTCTACCGCTATTAAGAGGACATGAGCCACATCGGGTGCTAACATTTGCACCGCAAAACCCACGATTCGACTAGAGCTCTGCTCTACATCGTCATCACTTTCAAGCTCAACCACCCAAGCAGGATAATTTGAACGCAAACTGTCTTTAAAATTACCACGCGTCCACGGATAATCTTGCACCGTTTGCTCAATCAATAAAGCACCAGAAATATCAGCTTCTACCATGGGTCTAAGCACATAATGCGCATGGCCAACTTGAAATGACCTAGGCTCAGCAAAGGCATGAACAGACTGCTCAGAAGCAGAATCAACTTTAGTAACCACTGGCTTTTCTGCAGAAGGGTTACCACTTAAGCCAGCCGCCCTTTCTTTTTCAGTAAAAGCTACTTTTTCGCGTAAATAAATAGGTGCAGCTAGATGAGGCTCAATCACATCACCCTTTTGCCACTTATCAAAGGCCAAACGCGCTATTATCAAAGCATTGGCCCACTCTGTCACTTGCCCCGGTAAGACGGTGAAATCAAAATCCTTAACCTCAAAACTTTCGGCTAAGTCATCCGCATAAACATCTAATGCATTACCGCAGAAGTACAAATGCTTATCATCATATAGACGCTGTTCATCCAACCATAACAGCACGTCTTTAATATTAATCAGACAAGGGTTTTGAACGATCTGCAAATTTATGTTTTGCTCATCAGCAGAGTTCTTTAAATAAATGGGCTGGTAAATTGCCATATAGGCTTCACCCATGCGCGCATCTAAAAGTGTAACAATATAATCAACGCAAACCGTTTTTTTCTTTTTTTGGTGCTCAATGATTAGGCATTGTAATTGATTAGTCTCAACTAAATGATCAAAGGCTTGTTGT
>JAAZGT010000166.1 GCA_012511095.1 Alcaligenaceae bacterium | reverse complement strand
GAAAAAGCCGAAGCTGAGCGTGAAGAGGCTCGTCGCAAAGCCGAAGAGGAAGCTCAAGCCATTAGCGCGATGTTAAATAAACCGCGCAAAGTAATTCGCGCCACATCTGAGGAAAAGCCTGCCGCTAAGAAAACGGTCAAAAAAGATACCAAAACAACCACTACTCGTCGCGCTCCAGAGCGTGGCGAAGCCGGCTTCACTGATGGCGGTCGCGGTCGTCGTGGCGCCGCAGAGGAGCGTCGCGCTGGTGGTGCAGCAGCCGCCACTCAAGAAGAGGGTTGGCGCGCAGCGGGTGGTCGCGGTAGAGGCCGTGGTCGCGGTAGAGGCCGTCAGCAGCAGCAACAACCTCGCCCTGAGCCAGAATTCGTATCACGCGAGATCAGCGTACCTGAGACCATTACCGTTGCAGATTTAGCACATAAGATGTCAATTAAGGCATCTGAAGTAATTAAGCGCTTAATGATGCTCGGCCAAATGGTAACCATTAACCAGGTACTAGACCAAGAAACAGCCATGATTGTGGTTGAGGAATTAGGTCACCAAGCAGTTGTTGCTAAATTAGATGACCCAGAAACCTTCCTCGAAGAGGGCTTCGACTTTAGCGATGTACCATTCCTACCACGTGCTCCAGTAGTTACTGTGATGGGTCACGTTGACCACGGTAAGACCAGTTTACTTGACTACATCCGTCGATCTAAGACAGCTTCTGGTGAAGCGGGTGGTATTACGCAGCACATTGGTGCATACCGCGTTCGTACCGAAGGTGGTGTTATGACCTTCCTTGATACCCCGGGTCACGAGGCCTTTACGGCAATGCGTGCTCGTGGTGCAGAGGTAACTGACGTTGTAATTTTAGTCGTTGCTTCTGATGACGGTGTCATGCCACAAACGCGTGAAGCGATTAGCCATGCTAAGGCAGCTGAAGTACCAATGGTTGTGGCCATTAACAAGATTGACAAACCTGAAGCTAACCCAGAGCGTGTTAAGCAAGAGTTAGTTGCCGAGGGTGTCATCCCTGAGGAATACGGTGGTGATGTGCCATTTGTTCCAGTATCAGCTAAGACTGGTCAGGGTATTGACGATTTATTAGAAAACGTATTATTACAAGCTGAAATCCTTGAGTTAACAGCTCAAGCTGATATCCCCGCATCTGGTATTGTGATTGAAGCTCAATTAGACCGTGGTCGTGGTCCAGTAGCTACTGTGCTTGTTCAAAGCGGTACTTTACGTCGTACTGATGTAGTATTAGCAGGTGCCAGCTTTGGTCGTGTACGTGCCATGGTTGACGAAAATAACAATCAAGTCGAGGAAGCTGGTCCATCTTACCCAGTAGAGATTCAGGGTTTATCGGATGTACCTAATGCTGGTGACGAGGTTCAGGTTATCTTAGATGAGCGAAAAGCACGTGAAATTGCTTTATTCCGTCAAGGTAAGTACCGTGATGTGAAATTAGCACGTCAACAGGCCGCTAAGCTTGAGTCAATGTTTGACAATATACAAGAGGGTTTACAGACCTTATCTTTAATTGTTAAGACAGACGTTCAGGGTTCACTTGAGGCATTAGTACAGTCATTACAAAAACTATCTACTGACGAGGTTCGCGTAGAGGTAGTTTACTCTGGTGTGGGTGGTGTCTCTGAGAGCGACGTTAACTTAGCCATTGCCTCTAATGCGGTAGTTATTGGCTTTAACGTACGTGCCGACCAACAAGCCCGTCGTGTTGCTGAGACCAACGATATTGATATGCATTTCTATAATGTGATTTATGATGCAATCGATGATGTTAAGGCTGCGATGTCTGGTATGCTTGCACCTGAAAAGCGTGAAGCTGTTATCGGTATGGTTGAGGTTCGCGAGGTATATAGTATTTCTCGTATCGGTAAGGTTGCCGGTTGTATGGTTACTGAGGGTGTGGTTCGCCGTGATTCTTCAGTACGTCAATTACGTAATAACGTGGTTATTTGGACGGGTGCTCTTGATTCACTCAAGCGCTTCAAAGATGATGCACGCGAAGTACGTGCAGGTTTTGATTGTGGTATTACCTTACGTTCTAACAACGATATCGAGGTGGGTGACCAGTTTGAGGTCTTTGAAATCAAAGAGATCGCCCGTACGATTTAATTAGAGATTTATATGAGTAGACATAAGTCTAAGGCTAAGCAAATGGGCAGTCGCAATACGCGACTGGCCGAGCAAATCCAAAAGGATTTAGCCACATTGATTCAGCGTGAACTGAGTGCAAGCACGGTGGGTCTCATTACATTATCCCATGTCGAATTAAGTGCCGACTATGCACATGCCAAAGTGTATTTCACTGTCATTGGTCAAGAACCAGAGGTGGCAGAGCAGGCACTTAATGACAAAGCAGGGTATCTGCACTCTTTATTATTTAAGATGCTACATATTCATACGGTACCAACCTTAAGATTCTTCCATGACGATCATCTATTGCGCGGCATTGAGATGAGCCGTCTAATCGATAAGGCAATGGGTGTCGAGTCGCCAGATAGCGACGGTGATTTAGACGCATTCGACGATACAAAAATCAAGGGGTAGTCCATGTCAAGAAGACGTCGCGGTGAGGATATCACGGGGGTCTTGTTATTGGACAAACCGGTCGATTTATCCAGTAATCATGCATTGCAGCGCAGTAGACGCGCATTTAACGCCAGAAAGGCTGGTCACACAGGTACCTTAGATCCCTTTGCGACTGGTCTTTTGGTGTGCTGTTTTGGTAAGGCTACCAAAATCTCGACGCTCATGCTAGAGGCCGATAAAACTTATAGAGCGACTCTAAGCCTAGGCGTAGAGACTGACTCAGGTGATTTAACCGGCGAAGAGGTGGAGCGTGCTGAGCTCCAAGGCATTGATCTCAGTCGTGAGCGAGTTTTATCCGTCTTAGAGCAATTCACTGGTGAAATCGAGCAAATTCCTCCCATGCACTCTGCGCTTAAACGCGATGGTAAACCTTTATACGAGTATGCCAGAAAGGGCATCGTGTTAGAGCGTGAGCCACGTAAGGTGACGATATACAGCATTGAGCTAATCGAGCTAAACGAAGACAGCATGGTGATCGATGTTGATTGTTCTAAAGGTACATATATCCGTACTTTAGCGCAAGATATTGGTCGCGCCTTAGGTTGTTTTGCACATTTGAGTGCCTTAAGACGCCTAAGTGTGGGTGATTTTTTGTTGTCTGATGCAGTAACCCTCGAACAATTACAACAAGAAGCGGAAGAAAATCCCGCTGATCTTTTAAAACATTTAATTCCACTTGAGAAAGTACCCGCTCGTTGGGTGCCCGAGAAACTTTTAAAATAGGAAAACTTTATGAGCCGAGCGCTTCGTAATATTGCAATTATTGCTCACGTTGACCACGGTAAAACAACGATGGTTGACCAGTTGTTACGCCAATCTGGTACTTTTGAGGCACATGAGGCTGTCGACGACCGCGTCATGGACTCTGATGATATTGAAAAAGAGCGTGGTATTACGATCTTGTCTAAAAACTGTGCTGTAGAGTACGAAGGCACCCATATTAATATTATTGACACACCCGGACACGCGGACTTCGGTGGTGAGGTAGAGCGTGTGCTGTCAATGGTTGATGGTGTGTTATTACTCGTTGACGCAGTAGAAGGTCCTATGCCACAAACTCGTTTTGTGACGCAGAAAGCCTTGGACTTAGGTTTAAAACCTATTGTAGTAATTAACAAAATTGACCGCCCAGGTGCGCGTCCTGATCATGTGATCGATGTGACTTTCGATCTCTTTGATAAGTTAGGCGCTACCGAAGAGCAGTTGGACTTCCCAGTTGTTTATGCTTCAGGTCTATCAGGCTACGCTAGCCTAGACGAAAATGTGCGTGAGGGTACACTTGCTCCGTTATTTGAAACTATTTTAGAGCATGTACCTGTACGTGATGAAAAGGCCGATGAGCCATTACAATTACAGATTACTTCTTTAGACTACAACAGCTACGTAGGTATTATTGGTATTGGTCGTGTTAATCGCGGTACCATCAAACCAGGTCAACGTGTGGTCGTTAAATTTGGCCCAGAGGGCAAATCCATTAACGCTAGCGTTAACCAAGTGCTTAAGTTTAAGGGCTTAGACCGCGAATTAGTTAAACAGGCTGAGGCGGGTGATATTGTTCTTATCAACGGTATTGATGAGATCGGTATAGGTTGTACCATATGTGATCCTGAAAAACCTGAAGCCTTACCAATGCTTAAAATTGACGAACCAACCCTAACCATGAACTTCATGGTTAACACTTCACCCTTAGCTGGTCGTGAGGGTAAATTCGTTACTAGTCGCCAAATTCGTGAGCGTTTAGATCGCGAAACTAAATCTAACGTTGCTCTACGTGTTCAAGATACGGATGACGAGACGGTATTTGAGGTATCAGGCCGTGGTGAATTACACCTAACGATTTTATTAGAAAATATGCGTCGTGAAGGCTATGAGTTAGCGGTATCACGTCCACGCGTTGTTTATCGTGAGATTGATGGCGTACGCTGTGAGCCGATGGAGCTTTTAACCATTGACCTCGATGATGACCACCAAGGTGCCATTATGGAGGAAATTGGTAGCCGCCGAGGTGAGCTATTAAATATGGAGTCTGATGGCCGTGGTCGCACACGCTTAGAGTACCGCATTCCTGCCCGTGGCTTAATTGGTTTCTCTACTGAGTTCATGTCTTTAACGCATGGTACAGGTTTAATCAGTCATATTTTTGATGACTACGCGCCAGTTAAAGAGGGCTCTATTGGTGGCCGTCGCAACGGTGTATTAGTAAGTCAAAACCATGGTGAAGCGGTTGCCTATGCTTTATGGTTCTTACAAGACCGTGGCCGTATGTTCGTAAGCCCAGGTGAGCCAGTGTATGAGGGTATGATTGTTGGTATTCATAACCGTGACAACGACTTAGTAGTTAACCCAATCCGCTCTAAAGCACATACTAACGTACGTGCTTCTGGTACGGATGAAGCGATTCGCTTAACGCCTCCGGTACAGTTAACCCTAGAGTATGCTGTAGAGTTCATTAATGATGATGAATTAGTCGAGGTAACGCCTAAGAGTATCCGTTTACGTAAGCGTCATTTATTAGAGCATGAGCGTAAACGTGCGGCTCGCGAACAGCAAGATTAATTTGCTCAAGCTGAGTTAAAACTCGCTGTTATCAATCTAAAGACGGCCTTGGTGTTAAAATCACTGAGGTCGTCTTTTTTATGAGTTGTGTGCGATGGCAGTTATTATTCGTTTTATATTTTTATTTATAATCGCTTTTTGGGTGCTAAGATTTTTTAGTCGCTCAGTGGATATCTATTGGCAGCACACCATCGGCGCGTTTTTTAATTGGCTCGGTGTCAATGGCGACCTTATGATGAAAATCATTATTGGTCTGAGTATTTTTGTGACTTTATTATTTGCCATTTATAAGTGGTATTGATCAGCAGGTTTAGGAAAAATAAAGGCGTCGTTTAAAATGCGACGCCTTTATTTATTAGGAGATTGAATAATCAGCCCAAGGTACTGAGACCTTAACCTCGCCATGTTGTGCGAAATGCAATAAGTTGGTAATAGATAAGTCACGCATAGCACCACGCGTTTCAACGGTGGCACTGGCTATATGTGGCACTACAGTGACATTATCTAGCTCAAATAGAGCCTCTGGTACATGGGGCTCATTAACAAAAACATCTAAGGCTGCGCCGGCAATTAGCTTATTTTGTAGGGCAAGGACGAGTGCATCTTCATCAACGACAACGCCGCGCGCAATATTAATTAAAAAACCCTCTGCGCCAAGTGCCTCGAGTACCTCTTGATTAATCAGTTTGGCGTTTTCAGGGCCACCAGGTGTTGCTACCATTAAGAAGTCGCATTGCTTAGCTAATTCAAGCACAGAATTGATATAGCGATAAGGCACATCACTACGTGGGTTGCGATTATGGTAAAGAATTTCCATTTTGAAACCTTTGGCACGTTCGGCGATTTCCATGCCAATACGACCCAAACCCAAAATACCTAAGCGCTTGCCAGTCACTTGAGTGGTTAATTGATAGGGGCCATCACTAAGCCATCGACCCGCACGTACATAACGGTCAGAAGCGCTGACTTGACGCGCGCAATCCAATAACAGTGCAAAGGCTAAATCAGCCACACAATCATTTAAAACCTCGGGTGTATAGCCTAGGCGAATCTGACGGCTGCGAATATAGTTTTCATCATAGGGGTCAAAGCCTACGCCATTGCTGCTGATTACTTTGAGATTAGGGAGGACATCAAGCAACTCTAATGGCATTTGCGTGGTTGCTGAGCTATACACAGCCTCTACCTTGTTTAGGGTGTCTTGTGGCAGAGCAAGTGCTTGCTCTGCAGAATCAACGATTAAAACTTCATAATATTGACTTAACTTTTGAAAATGATGATCGGTTATGCTCAATAAGCTCAAAAGTACTGCTTTCACTAAAAAAACTCCAACTGTTTTTGACGGTTTTTGATTTTAAATTTCAGAAATTTAACGGCGGTTTGTATTGTATAGTTAAATAGGTAAGCGCTGACAAAAGGTAG
>JAAZGT010000165.1 GCA_012511095.1 Alcaligenaceae bacterium | reverse complement strand
CGAGGAAACTTATAGTCGCGGATGACACCGCCAAATTTACCTAATACTCCAATGGCTTTGGCGCTATCGATAGGGCTACCGCCACCCAAAGCAATGATGCAGTCAAAATCGCCTGCTTGAAGCATGTTGACTCCAGCCATAATTGAGCTGTCAGTCGGTTCGGGAATCGTATCAGCATAAACTTCGCTATGAATTTCATGCGGTGCTAAAATCTCTTGTATCGCTTGAACATAGTTCAACTGAACCATCATTTTGTCAGTAACGATTAGGGGTTTTGATACGCCCAGTGTTGCCATAATGTTGGGTAGTTTTTCGCAGGCTTCTTTGCCGATTTCCATAATGCGCGGCAGAATGATGGTGCAAGACATAGCTGGTCTCCTAGTTTGTGTCTATGTGCGTATTGAATTGATTTTTAAAGTTTCAATTTTCTTAATTCCTTGCGGATGATTTTCCCAGTCGTGGTCATAGGTAGCTCATCTAAAAAGTGTATTTTTCTAGGGTACTCATGAGCAGCAACGCGAGTGCGCACATGATCTTGTAAGTCTTTTTTTAACTCCTCACTTTGCTTATATCCCTCTTTAAGCACCACGAAGGCAGTAACAATTTCAGTGCGCTCGGTATCGGGCATACCGATGACGGCTGCCATGCTAACTGCCTCATGACTAAGTAAGCCGTCTTCGATGGGGCCTGGGCCAATACGATAACCAGCGCTGGTGATGACATCATCGTCACGACCTACAAAAAAGAGATAACCGTCTTGATCCATTAAACCACGATCGCCCGTAAGTAGGTAGTCTCCATTGAACTTATCTTGGGTCGCTTGAGGGTCATCCCAGTAATATAGGAACATAACAGGGTCGGGCTTTAAGACCGCTATATCGCCCTCAACGCCTGCGGCAACGGTTGCGCCTTCTGAGTCAATAATAGCTACCTGATGCCCAGGTGTTGCTTTACCCATACTTCCGGCCTTGGCATCAAATTCAGTAGCACAATTAGAGACAATCATATTGCACTCAGTTTGACCATAAAACTCATTGATGGTGATATTTAAATTGCTTCGCCCCCAATCGAGTAGCTCTTTACCAAGGGTTTCACCACCACTCGCAATGGAGCGTAGTTTGAGTAAGGGCCATTGCTTAAGAGGGTGCTCAACAAAACGCAGCATCTTTAGGGCAGTAGGCGGTAAAAAGCAATGTGTGATTTGATGTTTTTGCATTAATTCAAAAGCATCTTCAGCTTTGAATTTATTTGCTCTAGAGGCCACCACAGGTCGACCGTGATGCCATGCGGGTAATAGCAGATCTAATAAACCGCCAATCCAAGCCCAGTCTGCGGGTGTCCAATAAATAGCATCGTTGCTATTCATCTCATTGTTATGAGAAGCCTCTACACCAGGTAAGTGACCTAATAAGACACGGTGTGCGTGGCAGGCCCCTTTGGGTTTGCCTGTAGTGCCTGAGGTGAAAATAATAATGGCAGGGTCCTCTGCTAAGGTGTTGCAGATCTCAAACTCAGTCTTTTGAGAACTCAGCTCATCCCAAAATGAAAGACATTGCTGGTCACTTTTTTCTTGATTGATATTAAAAATGGTTTTTAAACAAGCTACCTCATTGCGGATGGTGTCTATTTTATTAAAACCCTCATTATCTGTAATGAGGGTGCCAATATTGGCATGATTGATTCGGTAGCTGATGGCGTCAAGGCCAAAAAGGGAAAAAAGGGGAACTGCAATAGCCCCCAATTTGTAAACGGCTAAATGAGCAATGGCGGTAGCTAAGCCTTGACTAAGCAAGATGCCGACACGATCGCCCTGATTAACGCCAGTTGCTTTTAAGCTGTTAGCGAATTGGTTGGAATATTCTTTAAGTTGGTCAAAACTGTAATGCTTAGTTTCGCCCGCGACCTCTTCAATTAATGCGAGTCGGCCGCTACCGTTGGCCCATTTATCACACGTATCGACAGCAATATTGTAATACTCGGGTATATGCCAATAAAATTTGCTCATTGTCGTCTTTTTTATTGGCGTTGATAAACCACAAAATCAAATTCGTAATTATTATCAACTGGTTGTGGGTCTCGACTGGTTTCTTTCCAAGTTGAGTCATCTAGTTTAGGAAAAGAGGTATCACCCTCAATGTGCTGATGAATCTCAGTTGCATAGACCTTATCTGCTAAACCAGAGTTTAAGGCTTCTGCGTAAATTTGACCGCCACCAATAATAAAGATTTCTTGATTAGGCGCTTCTTGTTCTGCTAACTCAATTGCGGAACGGAGATCGCTAACTAATTCGGCTCCTTTGGCTTCGTAGTCACTGTTACGACTAATCACGATATTTAATCGGCCCGGCAAAGGTCGACCCAAAGACTCCCAAGTAACGCGACCCATGATGATGGGTGATCCCATCGTGGTTTTTTTGAAATAAGCTAAGTCAGCAGGAATACTCCACGGCATGACGCCTTGCTTACCAATAATATTATTTTGCGCATAAGCGACAATTAAACTAATGGTTGACATTGTTGATCCTTTATACAGCAACCGGGGCTTTGATCAGAGGATGATGTTGATAGTCTTCGAACTCAAAATCCTCAAACTGATAGTCAAAAATAGACTCTGGTTTGCGTAAAATCTTTAATTTAGGGTAGGGGTAGGGTTCACGCGATAGTTGCTCCTTAACTTGTTCAAAGTGATTAGAGTAAATATGCGCATCACCGCCAGTCCATATAAAATCACCCACCTCTAGATCGCATTGCTGAGCAATCATATGGGTTAAAAGAGAGTAGCTGGCGATATTAAATGGCACGCCTAAGAAAATATCTGCACTACGCTGATAGAGCTGACAAGATAGCTTGCCATCAGCCACATAGAATTGGAATAAACAATGACAAGGCGGTAGCTTCATCTCTTCGATGTTGGCAACGTTCCATGCAGCCACAATATGGCGTCTAGAATCAGGATTGTTTTTAATTTGATCCATTAATTGTGTGATTTGATCAATGCTACCACCATCGGGTGTTGGCCAGCTGCGCCATTGCACACCGTAAATTGGACCGAGCTCACCTTGTTCATCAGCCCATTCGTCCCAGATACTAACGCCATTGTCTTGAAGCCAACGCACATTTGAGTCACCACGCAGGAACCATAGTAGTTCGTAAATCACACTGCGCAAGTGAATTTTCTTAGTGGTTACTAAGGGGAAGCCTTGCTGTAAGTCAAAACGCATTTGATAGCCAAAGTATGAGCGTGTGCCCGTACCAGTGCGGTCAGCTTTGTCAGTACCATGTTCGAAGACAAAGCGCATGAGCTGCTCGTATTGATCCGAGCGGGGTGCCTTGTTATTAGATAAGTTGTCTTGGGAGCTCATAATTAGACCTCTTCAATACGATACGAGTGTGTTACCTCGGCGGTTTTGTTAAGCATAGCTACAGCCGAGCAGTACTTCTCGTGACTTAAGTTAATGGCTCGCTCTACTACTTTTTCTTGTAAATCGCGACCAGTAATGATGAATTCAAAATGAATTTTGGTAAATACCTTAGGATCGGTATCTGCACGTTCAGACGTAATATTTAAGCGACAGCGGCGGATATCTTTGCGACCACGCTGTAAAATCATGACGATGTCGTAAGCAGAACAGGCACCAGCACCACTAAGAAGCGTTTCCATGGGACGAGGCGCGAGGTTGTTGCCACCACCATCAGGAGGACCATCTACAGTTAAGGTGTGACCACTACCTGTTGTGCACACAAATAACATACCGTCTGGGCCATTCCATTCAACTGAACATTGCATAATTTATTTTCCTCTAGAATCTTTAAGATTTGTATTGTGATTAGCTCTTATTTGAACTCAATATTACTAACCATTATGCCGAAAATAATCAGCATTACTAGGCATTAATGATGAAAGCTTCAATTTAAAAATCATAAATAAGTGTTTTTTTGATGATTTTTTGAATAAAACGATAAAAACTTGTTGTAAAAATGTCAAAAATACAACAGTTTGAGCTTTTATTAGGGTTTTCATTAGTTTTTCTTGCTGTGCAACAAAAGTTTTGCTAATATTTAATTGTCGTCGGGTTATAAGGGTTTTTACTTATATGACTCGCAGGAATTTAAGTTGAAGTTTTTTATATGTCTCCTCAATTAACTTCAACTTATACAGATGTCTCCTCCACCCTCCTCCTTTGGTGGATTTGCCCGGAATCTTTTGGTTCCGGGCTTTTTTTTGTCTAAATTATTAGTATGGTATGGATTTTTTGGCAGCTTATCTGTCTCAAAATAATTATCTCCACTTTTTTATAAATCCCTAATCCATCAAGCTTTAAATAAACAAGTAGAAACCCTGTAAATAATCACAAAAGATTGTTGTTGCAAATTACAATAGTTTCTAACGCTTTTGCCTTAGTTAAGCTGTTAGACTTGCAGCACAAAGGCGCATAGCTATATTTAAATGGCCCTCATCATCGGGGCATTTAGGTGCCAGATTAATTATTAATTAATTTTTATAGTTGAATATTGTGACTGATGCTTGGCAGTATCTTCTAATTTGTATTGTGGCGTTTACGGTAGGTGGTTTAATTATTGCCTCCGAGCGTTGGCATGGTCGTTTTACTGGTGACTCTGATTTAGACAAACCACAGGCCACTCATGTGCGCTCCACGCCTCGAATCGGTGGTTTAGCTGTGTTTGCGGGTACTCTAGCGGGTTTGCTTGTCTTAGGTAAGCCTGATAACACCACCTTAAACTGGTTCTGGCCAGCCTTATTTGTTGCTGCGATGCCGGTTTTTGTGGCAGGTATCCTAGAGGACATTACCAAAGACATTGGCTCTGGTAAGCGTTTATTGGCCGCTTTTGCATCAGCAGCCATCGCGTGGTGGTTCTTTGGTGGGGTATCACGCGTAGGTTTTGCTGGTTTTGATTGGCTTCTCAGCTTTTGGCCCATTTCCTTATTATTTACCATGGTGGCGGTGGGCGGTTGTACCCATGCGATGAACCTCATTGATGGTATGAACGGTTTGGCCGGCATGGTTTCTTGTTTGATTGCTATTTCATTGGCTTTGGTAGCTTATCAGGTTAATGATATGGCGATTTTTGCCATTGCTTTGGCCATGGCCTCAGCTGTATTTGGCTTTTTGGTTTGGAATTTCCCCTTTGGCCGTGTGTTCTTAGGTGATGGGGGTGCCTATTTTATTGGTTTTATGTTGGCTGAGTTAGCGGTGCAATTGGTGGCGCGTAATCCATCCGTATCACCTTTTTACGCCATAGCTGTCTTGTTTTATCCAGTGTTTGAGACCATGTTCTCGATTTGGCGCCGACGTTTTATTCGCAAAGTCCGTGTCGATCAGCCAGATGCCTTGCACTTGCATCAACTAATTTTTAGGCGTTTAGTCAGAGTAACCTTTAGTAAAGATACTCGCTACAGTGCACCAGCATTATGTAATGCACTAACATCACCTTATTTATGGGTGCTGTGTTTAATTGGTTTAGTGCCAGCAACAATCTTTTGGGATAACTGGTTGATGCTATGTCTTTCTATGGCGCTATTCTCAGGTCTTTATTTGTGGTTATATTCTCGTTTGGTAAATTGGCGTTGCCCAAGTTGGTTGCTTTTACCCTCTGTATTCAGTCGTAGATAACCATCGTATAATTTAATTATCGAATTTTAAAATTATTAGGAGTAAGCTTTGAAGCTAGAAGATATTAAACTAGCCGTCATTGGTTTAGGTTATGTGGGTTTGCCATTGGCCGTCGAATTCGCTAAAAAGCGTCCTGTTATTGGTTTTGACATCAATCATCAGCGTGTTGAGGAGCTAAAGGGTGGCGAGGACCACACCTTAGAGGTTGAGCCTCAAGATTTAAAAGCAGCAAAATACCTAAGCTATACCGCTAATACCGAGGATTTGCGTGAGGCTAATGTCTTTATTGTGACCGTGCCTACACCTATTGATGAGTACAAGCGCCCAGATCTCACTCCCTTATTAAAGGCCTCTGAGATGCTGGGTAAGGTGCTTAAAAAAGGCGATATTGTTATTTATGAGTCAACGGTGTATCCAGGTGCTACCGAGGATGACTGTGTGCCTGTACTAGAAAAGTTTTCAGGTTTAACGTTTAATCAAGACTTTTTTGTTGGCTATAGTCCGGAGCGTATTAACCCAGGTGATAAAGAGCGTCGAGTCTCTAACATCATTAAAGTAACCTCGGGTTCTACACCAGAGTCTGCTGAGCTTATTGATCAGCTTTATCAGCAAATCATTACTGCGGGTACACACAAAGCAGCTAGCATTAAGGTTGCCGAGGCCGCTAAGGTGATTGAAAATACGCAGCGTGACGTTAATATCGCCCTAATTAATGAGTTAGCAATTATTTTTAACCGTATGGGCATTGATACGGAGGCAGTTCTTGTGGCGGCAGGCACTAAGTGGAACTTCCTGCCATTCCGCCCAGGCTTGGTGGGTGGTCACTGTATTGGTGTGGATCCTTATTATTTAACTCACAAAGCCCAATCTATTGGTTATCACCCTGAGATTGTATTAGCAGGTCGTCGTCTCAATGACAGTATGGGTACTTATGTAGTGGCTCAGCTGATTAAGGCAATGACTAAAAAGCGCATTCAAGTACAAGAATCTCGTGTTTTAGTGATGGGTTTAACCTTTAAAGAAAACTGTCCTGACTTACGTAATACGCGTGTGGTCGATATTATCCATGAGTTAGCCGAATACAATATTAATGTAGACGTTTATGACCCGTGGGTCGACCCTGACGAATGTGAGCGTGAATATGGCATTAAGCCTATTCAAACCCTAGAAGATGGTGTTTACGACGGTATTGTTTTAGCTGTAGCACATCAGCAATTTAGAGAAATGGGTGTTGATAAAATTCGTGCCAAGGGTAAGCCTGAGCATATTCTTTATGATCTTAAATACGTATTTGATGCTGACGATGCAGATATTCGTCTCTAATAGGGCATTTTAATGACTACTAAATTTGAACAAGTAAAACAACAATTATTAGAGCAACCAAAAAAGTGGTTGCTCACTGGCTGTGCAGGTTTTATTGGCTCTAATTTGTTAGAGTTTTTGTTAAAACATAATCAGCAGGTAGTTGGTTTAGACAACTTTGCGACTGGTTTTCAGCATAACTTAGATGAGGTGCAGACTCAGGTAACGCCAGAGCAGTGGGCTCGCTTCCGCTTTATTGAGGGTGATATTCGTGATTTAGAAACCTGCAGAGATGCGGTTAAGAGGGTTGATTATGTATCACATCAAGCCGCTTTAGGTTCGGTGCCACGTTCTTTAAATGATCCTATTACGACTAATGCGGTCAATATTGACGGCTTTTTAAATATGTTAGTTGCCTGTCGTGATGAGGGGGTTAAGTCCTTTGTCTTTGCGGCTTCTAGCTCGACCTATGGTGACCACCCAGCCTTGCCTAAACAAGAGCCGATCATTGGTAATCCATTATCGCCATATGCCGTTACCAAATACGTCAATGAGCTTTATGCGCGCGTATTTGCGCTAAATTATGGCTTTAAATCGATAGGTTTGCGTTACTTTAACGTGTTTGGTAAGCGACAAACCCCTGATGGTGCTTATGCTGCTGTGATTCCTAAGTGGACTGGTGCGATGATTCACGGTCAAGAGGTAATAATTAATGGTGATGGTGAGACCAGTAGAGACTTCTGTTACATAGCCAACACCGTGCAAGCTAATATTTTGAGCTCAGTACAAATGCCGGAATCAGGCTTTGAGATCTATAACGTAGCACTTAATCACCGTACATCTTTAAATGAGCTGTTTGGGTTTTTAAAGGGCTTAGTCGTTGAAAATGGCTTAAATTACGATCAAGATCCCAATTACCAAGATTTTAGACCAGGTGATGTGCGTCACTCACAAGCTGATATCTCTAAAATTTCAGAGCAATTAGGTTATCAAGCAACCCATACCATTCAAGAGGGTTTGGCAGAGGCCATGCCTTGGTATATTAACTTCTTAAAATAACGTGTTGTTTGGACGCTTAAAAAAGCTAGACGGGGATCATCTACGCATTGCAAAAGGCGCCTTGAGAGTCGCTTTTTTTCTATTTATTGGAAAAATAGCGGGTGCTCTAAAAGAGGTTGCCGTTGCTAATCGTTATGGCGTTAGTGAGGTCACTGACGCCTATCAATTCACTATGACGATGAGCACGTGGCTACCAGCAACGCTGGTCGGCGTGCTTTCCATTGTCTTGATCCCTAGCTTTGTTAAGTTGCGACATGACTCCGAAGCAGAGCAGCAACGCTTTATCTCCCAAAGCAAGGGATGGCTCTTATTGATAGGGGTGGCACTTAGTGCCTTGACCTTTTTTCTATGGCCATGGGTCTTAGAACATGCTGCAGAGGGGTTTAGCCCAGCTACTAAGGCATTTAGTCAGCAGCTAATTTACGGTTTTGCACCATCAGTCTTATTAATCCTCATGATCGGTCTTAGTATGTCGCGTTTGCGGGCTCGTGAACGGCATATTAATACACTCTTAGATAGTTTACCGGCCCTGTTTATTTTGCTGTGGATCCTAGCGACTCCAGGTGATACAAGCGTTATGCCTTTGCTATGGGGTACCCTAATTGGTTTTGTGATTCAAGCGGTTGTTTTACAGTATTTGGCCGTAAGAGCTGAGCCAAGCAAACGCTGGCTAATGCCTAGGATTAGCTTATCTTCACCTTATTGGGCAGCAGTAATCAGTGCTGCTGGGGTGATGCTTATAGGTCAAGTCGCCATGAGCTTTGTGGGGCCATTGGATCAAATGATTGCTGCTAAGCTAGGCGATAATGCTAACGCTACCTTAGGTTATGCGGCGCGAGTATTGTCTTTAATCATTGGTTTAGGTGCTGCCTCAGTAGGGCGTGCCGCTTTACCCGTTTTAGCAGATATCCAAGCCAAAGGCGAGTATGTACGGGCCCGTACCGTGGCCTTAAAGTGGGCCATGCTAATGCTAGGTGTTGGTGTATTGGTGGTGGTGGTACTTTGGTTGTTAAGTCCTTGGTTAGTACAGCTATTATTCCAGCGAGGCGCTTTTAGTGCAGAAAACACCGTTGCCGTTACTTCGGTAATGCGCTACGGTTTATTACAATTGCCTTTTTATTTTGGCGTTTTGATTTTAGTTCAACTGATGGCCAGTCAAAATCGCTATACTTTGATGACTTTAATTGCAGTCGCAAATTTTAGTTTAAAGGCATTATTAAGTTTCTATTTAGCACCCATTATGGGTGCCGAAGGGATTATGTTGGCTACTAGTTTTATGTATTTATTGTCATTTACATGTTATTTTGTGGCAGTTACCCTGATAAAGCCAGAACTAAAGAAAATCTAATTTAAAATTTTATGCTGAACTAGCATCTATAAATTACCTAAAATAATAATAAGCTAGATTCATTATCAACGGGTTTTATGTTTAATAATCAATCAAATAGTCGCATTCTTTTGTATATTCCGTCTTTACGTGGTGGTGGGGCGGAACGCGTTGCGGTCGAATTAGCAAGGCGTTGGGCCTACGATGGTCATGAGATTATTTTTCTGACTCAATCGGACCCCTCAACAGACGTTTATCAGCTCGACTCACGTGTTGAGCGTGTTAGTTTAAATAGCTTTGGCAAGAGGGGTTTATTTGGGCATTTAAGTCAAATCTTTCGTTTGCGTCGAGAGTTGAAACGCTATCGACCTGATGTGGTCGTGTCGTTTATGACCTCGGCTTCAGTTTTTGCCATTATTGCGGCTATGGGCTTACCTTGTAAGGTGATTGCTACCGAGCATGCCTACCCACCATTTCAAAAGCTCTCAGGTCGCTGGCGTCGTCTAAGAAAAATGTT
>JAAZGT010000164.1 GCA_012511095.1 Alcaligenaceae bacterium | reverse complement strand
TTACGTGCTGAGTTTAAACAGCGTGGTCACTTTGATGATCAGACTCAACCTCGACTTGATACTCTAGCCGACTTAGTGGCCCTAGGAACCGTAGCCGACGTGGTCAAACTAGATGCGAATAACCGCATTTTAGTCACTCAGGGTTTAGAGCGTATGCGCAAAGGTTTTATGCGTCCAGGCATCCGCGCTTTATTTAAAGTATCTGGCACAACATACAAAACGGCCAGTGCTAGTGACTTAGGTTTTAGAATTGGCCCACGTATCAATGCAGCCGGACGTTTAGCCGATATGAGCATTGGAATTCGTTGTCTTATCACAGATGACGAATTCGAGGCGATGCAACTAGCCGATGAGCTCGACAAAATCAATCAACAACGTCGTCATATTGAGCACGAGATGAGTGAGCAAGCGCTTGAGACTTTAGCTACAGAAGCAGAGCAAAATCTTGAACCCTTAGCCGCTATCTGTGTTTATGATGATGAATGGCACCAAGGGGTAGTGGGTATTGTTGCCTCACGCCTTAAAGAAAAGTTTTGGCGCCCTGCTTTTGCTTTTTCACCCGCCGATAATGGAAGTGATGAGATTCGTGGCTCAGGTCGTTCAGTACCCGATGTACACCTGCGCGATGCCCTAGATTTAGTTTCTAAGCGTCACCCTGGTCTGATTATTAAATTTGGTGGTCATGCCATGGCGGCAGGTTTAAGTATCCACAAACAAGACCTCGACACCTTTAAACAGGCCTTACACGATGCCATTGTGACGATGACGGGCAAACATAGCTTTGAATCAGTGATTGAAACTGATGGCTCATTGCCTAATACCCACGCCACCACACGTATGGCTAATATGCTTGAAGAGCAGGTTTGGGGTGCAGGCTTTCCTCCACCTAGTTTTAATGATGTCTTTATTGTGCGCTCACAACGCATTCTTAAAGATAAGCACCTAAAACTACAGTTGGAAAAAGACCAAGTTGTTTATGATGCTATTTGGTTTAATCATAATGAGCCTCTTCCTGAGTTAGCACATGTTGTTTATGAGCTAAAGTCCAATGAATGGAATGGTCAAGTCAATGTACAATTCATGGTTAGACATGCCGAAGCATTTGATCCAACTAATGCAAGCAAATTTGACTTTTGATATTTTAGCGATAGCACCCTAATGAAAAAACAATTTATCTTGGCGCTAATTGGCCTTAGTTGCCTATTAGTTGCCTGCGCTCATCCAAATCCTAGAGGCGCTGTTGATGATATGGTCGGCACCGTAGGTGGCTCTTTGCGCAATATCTCAACAACTAAGTGATCGCGCTTAAACACCTTAAATTTACCCAATATAGTGAAAACCCTGTAAAATATAGGGTTCAAAAGCTATTATATATTTTATACTTAAAGGAATAATTCATGGAAGCCGAAAAACAAAATAGTTTGGCTGCTGATATTGAAGATCTGATTGAGCGTGAAGATGGCCTAAGGGGGTATCTTTGACTATGACGGTAAGTGGCAACGCTTACAAGTCGTTAACTTAGAGCTCGAAAACCCAGACCTTTGGAATGACCCAGAGCAAGCACAAGCGATTAGCAAAGAAAAGAAAAGTCTCGACGACGTCGTATTAGTGCTAGATGAGCTCAAACAAAACCTACAAGATAGCCAAGAGCTACTTGAACTAATTATTGATGAAAACGACGAGGAGGCTTTTGCCGCCCTCGAAAAAAGCGTCAAAGAATACACCAAAATCATTGAGGATTTTGAGTTTAGACGCATGTTTTCAAACCCCGCCGATCCACTTAATTGTTTCTTAGATATTCAAGCAGGTGCCGGCGGTAC
>JAAZGT010000019.1 GCA_012511095.1 Alcaligenaceae bacterium | reverse complement strand
TAAGGACGGAGCCTATTATGGAAAACTCAATGATTTTATTAGACTATGAAACCCTGCGTGTCATCTGGTGGTTGTTGATGGGCGTCTTGCTTATCGGCTTTACCATCATGGATGGTTTTGACTTAGGGGTTGCTTCACTACTGCCGGTTTTAGGTCGCAGTGATACTGAGCGTCGTATTATGCTTAACTTAGTTGGTCCCGTTTGGGAAGGTAACCAAGTTTGGTTAATTACTGCTGGTGGTGCTATCTTTGCAGCTTGGCCGCCACTCTATGCAACGTCATTCTCTGGTTTCTACCTCGCCATGATGCTGTTGTTATTTACTTTAATCCTACGTCCAGTGGGCTTTAAGTATCGCAGTAAATTTGAAAACACGCGCTGGCGTAACCTATGGGATGGTGTACTAACCTTTGGTGGCGTTGTTGGCCCAGTGGTATTTGGTGTGGCTTTTGGTAATGTTATCTTAGGCGTACCATTTGAGGTTGAAACAAACACCATGCGCCCTCTGTATCACGGCAGCTTCTTTGATTTGTTTACGCCATTTACCCTATTTTGTGGTGTTTTAAGCCTACTTATGCACGTGACACATGGTGCGGCTTTATTAGCATGGCGTGTGGTCGATCCTGTTGCTGACCGTGCTCGCAAATTAGGCATCATCACTGCTGTTTTAGTTGCTGCATTATTTGCACTGGGTGGTGTGTGGGTTGCTGGTCTTGATGGTCATGTAGTAACTAGCGCCATCGACACAGCGGGTCCTTCTAACCCATTAACTAAAACCGTTTCCGTTGTTGAGGGTGCTTGGTTACATAACTTCACTACATGGTCTTGGATGTGGGCTGCTCCAGCCTTAGGTGTTATTGCTGCTTTAGCAGTGAGCCTATTTTTAGTAATGCGTCGACCAATAGCCGCTTTCTTGGCCTCTGCACTCAGCATTACGGGCGTTATTCTGACCGTTGGTTTTGCTTTATTCCCATTTGTTTTACCTTCTTCGGTTAACCCGAACCAAGGTTTAACTGCTTGGGATTCATCATCTAGCCACCTAACCCTATGGGTTATGTTGATCGCGACGATCATCTTCTTACCTATTGTGCTGTCATACACCTCCTATGTGTATCACGTGATGCGCGGTAAAGTATCTGAAGATACGCTTGACGAAACAATCAACACGTACTAATTACAGGAGTTTATTTATGTGGTATTTAACTTGGATGTTAGGCACAGCTTTCGCTTGTGGTGCAGCAATAGCTGCTGGTCTATGGTATGAGCTGCATCAACAACGCATGGATGGCTCTACTGAGACCGTTAAAAAGTAATAAAAGCGCTAAATTATGTCTAAAGCTGAACACGACCCTGCCGCCACCCTATTAAACTTGCCGCGCGAACAGTCCCGATGGTTATCGGGGCTAGCGCAACAAGCCAAAGGTTATCTAGCAATTGCAATTGCCGCACCTGTTGTATCTGGCCTACTACTCTTAGTACAGGCTTGGTTATTAGCTGGTGTGCTCGATAAGGCAATCGTGCAAGGCTTAGAAAAACAAGCGCTCTTAGGTGATATTGCTTTAATCATCACCTTAATCGTTGTCCGCACGCTCTTAACCTGGCAAGGTGAGCGTGCTGGCAGCAAAGCTTCCGAAAAAATCAAATACCTAGTCCGCCAAGCCTTATTTGCGGATATCTTAGGTCGCGGTCCAGCTTGGACTCGACAGCAAGCATCTGGCTCATTAGCCAGCGTTTTAGTTGAGCAAGTTGAGGCCTTTGATGGTTTTTTCTCACAATACATACCTGCTTTAATTGCAGGTACCTTTTTACCTATTGTTTTTGCATTAGTCCTTATACCCGTTGATTGGGTAGCAGGCTTATTGCTTTTAGTTACTGCCCCATTAATCCCTGTGTTCATGGCCCTTGTGGGCTGGGGAGCCGAGGCAGCAAGCCGTCGTCACTTAGAGGCTTTTGCTCGTTTATCGGGCTTTTTCGCGGATCGTGTACGTGGCTTATCAACCTTTAAACTCTATGGCCAAGCTGAGGCCGAGGCTAATCGCGTCGTTGAAGCGAGCGAAACCTTACGTAGTAAAACCATGTCGGTGCTACGCATTGCCTTTTTATCATCAGCTACTTTAGAATTCTTTGCGGCACTGGGTGTAGCCGGTACCGCTTTATACATTGGTTTAACCTACCTACAATTTATTAATTTGCGTGGCGACAGTATCCTGACTTTACAGGCAGGAATGTTCTGCTTATTAATGGCACCCGAGGTTTACAACCCACTACGCCAATTTGCTGCGCACTACCATGATCGAGCTAATGCCCGCGCGGCAGTAGCCGAAATGCACACCTTATTTAAATCACTACCGACCGAGCTCGATAAAGAAATTGATCTCAGCATATCTGCTGGCGCAATTACAAAACAAGAAAAAGACAGTGCCGATACCGTGCCTAGCTCGGATAGTTCTGATATCGCATTACATACGGATAATTTAATTATTCACGTACCAGGTCGCGGTGATCGCCTAATTGATGGTCTTTCTTTTGAGTTAAAAAGGGGTCAAATCGCTGCCATTATGGGTGATAGCGGTATTGGTAAAACCTCATTATTAGAAACCCTTGCTGGTCTAAGAGAGGCTGAGGGTGGTATTTACTTGGCTGATCGCCCCCTTGAAAATTGGGCTACCTCAGAGCTCAGACAACATCTGACCCTCATTGGTCAACACCCTTATGTACATACTGGCACCATTGCCGAAAACCTACGCTTAGCCGCACCGCTTGCGGATGATGCTGCTCTTGACAAAGCGGTTAGGTTAGCGGCGATGAGTGATTTTATTAGTCAACTGCCCGATGGACTTGATACTCGCCTCGAAACGCGAGGTTATGGTTTATCGGGTGGTCAATTACAACGCGTCGCCCTAGCCCGCTTATTTTTAGCGGATCCGGAGGTTATTTTATTGGATGAGCCTACCGCTAACCTAGATCCGGAAACGCGTGACTTACTCTTAGACAATTTAATCGAGTTTGCTAAGGGTCGAAGCTTATTAATTGTGACCCATGACCCTGTCGTTGCTCAACGAGCTGATATTATTTGGCGCTTAACTGAGCAATCTTTAATTACTATAGATAAAGAAAATTTAATGCAAGAGGCAGCCCAATGAGATCAATTTGGCGTCTGTTAGCCCCTTTATATCGTCAACGCAAAGGCGCTTTGTTATTAGCCTTATTATTAACCGCGATCACCTTGGCCGCTGGGGTTGGTTTATTGGGCGTTTCGGGCTGGTTCTTAACAGGTGCGGCCTTAGTCGGTTCTTGGCAAACCTTTAACCTCTTTGCTCCTTCGGCCTCAGTGCGTGGTCTTTCTTTTGTGCGTATTGTGAGTCGATATTTTGAGCGCGTGGTTGGACACGATGCCACCTTACGACTTTTAGCCGATCTCCGTGGCTCTGTATTTAGGCGTTTATTACCATTAGATGCAGGTCAATTAGCCAAATATCGCGATGGCGACTTAATAGCCCGCCTCACAGGTGATGTGGATGCCCTAGATACAGTGTATTTATTTGCCATTGCCCCAGTGGTCAGTGGTTTAGTGATTGGTTGTATCTTATCCTTGGTCGTGGGTGCTTGGATTCCTGCTGCCGGTCTAGCGCTTTTTATCTGCCTATTTTTAGGCACTGCGGTGGTACCTTTCTACCTAGCTAAAAAAGCACGTCAACCAGGCATTGTGGTTCAGCAAAACGTCGCTATTATGCGTGACACCGCTGTACAAACGGTAACTGCTCATGCTGACCTAATCGCTTTGGGCGCACAAGCTAGAGCACAACGCGATTTTGCCGAACAATGCCTACAAGTGGCTTTTGCCCGTCGTCGCCAATCTTTCTTAGCCTCCAATGGTAAGGTAGTAGTGCAGTTACTTTCGGGCGTCAGTCTTTTAGGCATTTTATATTGGGGGATTGATAGCCTACAGGCCGGCACCATGACAGGCCCTGTTTGGGCTGGTTTGGCACTAGCTACCCTAGGTGTTTTCGAAGTCTTTGGCCCAATTATGCGTGGTGCTTCACGTTTGGGAAGTGCAGCCGCTGCTGCTAAACGCATTGAGGCCCTGACCCAAGCCACACCCAATATTGTTGATGCAGAAACAACGAAAGACCTCGCTGAGCAAGGCGATATTGTCTTTAAAAATGTGCGCTATGCTTATCCAACTGCAGACGGCAAGAGTAAAAGTCGTGAGATATTAAAAGGCGTTAATTTACAGTTAAAAGTGGGTGAACGCATTGCCATTATTGGTAAGAGCGGTGCAGGTAAATCAAGTTTATTAAATCTATTGCTGCGCTTTGATGATCCCGATCAGGGTGAGATTACTTATGGTGGCGTAGATATTCGCCAAGCCTCTTTAGCGCAACTGCATCAACGCATTGCTTTTTTAACGCAAGATGCGCCTGTTTTCTTGGGAACAATTCGCAGTAACTTATTAATTGGCGACCCTGAAGCGGATGATGAGCGTCTCTGGCAAGCCCTAGATAATGCGCGTTTAAGTAATTTTGTACGTGTTTTACCAGATGGTTTAGATACCTGGACTGGCGAAACTGGTCGTACCCTCTCAGCAGGTCAGGCGCGCCGTCTATGCTTAGCACGCGCGCTGTTATCACCGGCTCAAGTCTTAGTATTAGACGAGCCAACCCAAGGTCTAGATCGCCAAGCCGAATTATCATTTATTAGCGATTTAATTGTGGCGACACAGGGTCGTACGGTGCTGATGGTAACCCATGCAAAACTGCCTGAAAATGCCGTAGATCGTGTTTACAAACTACACGATGGACAACTAAGCCAAATCACGCAAGAGCACATCACAAATTAATTGCCAACAATTAACCTAGCGGTTATGCCCCTCCATCTATATAATTAAATGATACTTTAGAATTTAATTACATATTGAGCGGAGGGTTGTAATGAGCGATTCTTTAAATTTTAGAAAAATTTTCGCCCCGACTGGCGAACTACGTGCCGTCATTAACTTAGGTAATGCCATACTTGCCAAGGCAAGCACTATACCAAAGGCAGATCCAACCGGTGTATCAGTTGATTTAGCCAAAAAATTTGCCTTGCAATTAGATGTACCTTTAAAGTTAATTGCAGTTAAAAAAGCACTTGATGCCGTCAACTTTGTAGCCTCTGGTCGTGCTGATATTGGCTTCTTTGCAGTCGACCCAAGCCGTGCTGAGCTAATCACCTTTACTCAACCTTATGTAGTGATTCAAGGGGCCTATATGGTACCCGCTAATTCGCCTATCAAAGATAACAATGAAGTTGATAGTGCTAACAACCACATTGTGGTGGGCCAAGGCAGTGCCTATGACTTACACCTAAGCCGCCATATTAAGCATGCTGAGATTATTCGTGCGCCAAGCTCTCAAGAGGTGGTGGACCATTTCTTAAAACATAAATTTGAAGTAGCTGCTGGGGTGAGACGTCAATTAGAAATTGATGCCGAGCGCGTTGGTGATAGTGTACGTATCTTACCTGGGCATTTTATGGAAATTCAGCAAGCGATGGGTGTCTCACGTGAGCGTGGCGACCTAGCTGGTGAATACCTTAATCAATTTGTACGCTTAATCAAAGAAAGTGGCGAGGTGCAACAAATCCTCGACGACAACAAAGTGACTGGCGCCGTTGTTGCTCAGTAATATTACTAAATGTCGCCTTAGGGTGTGTGGGCATGGTCTTCGGCATAACTGCGATCGGCATCAATCACATACTCTTTGGCTAATTCCTCTAAATCTGGACTATGGTAGAGGTCCATGCACTTAAGCAGCTTTACTTCTTGGGGTTGCTCGGTTTTTTCTGCCCTCTCGACGTGCTCTACAAGCTCTGTGGGCTCGTTATCATCGTAACGGTATACTTTGCCTAGGTGCTCGGCAACCAGTGCAGTCACGCTCTCTATAGACTCTTCTAACTCAAATCGCCCCCAATCATGCAGGGCCGCAGCTGTATATAAAGCATCATCGCGAATCGCTGCGGTGTCTTGATAAGCCGTGCTAATACAAAAGGCTAAGATCTCGTCTTTGAAGTTTTGCTTATAACTGCGTTTTGGGGCAGTGCTAAAGTCGACTAAATCATGGTCAAAATCTCGCAACCTCTCTAAATCAGCGAAGTTTGGCTCGGTTGACTCGCTCTCAGACTCCTCAGCTTGATCAACCTCGGTCTGTACCACGCTCTCAGCTGCGGTCTCAGTCAACTCGGACTTTTCAGTTTCTTCTGCAAAGCTATTAAAACTTAGCAAAGTGGTCAATAAAATAACCGTTAACGCTTTTTTTTGTTTTAAAAAATCTAATCGCTGCATAGACGCACCTCTGATATTAAAAAAACAAGCCCCTCGTTATGAAGTCACTGCAGTCATCATAACAAAGGGGCTTAATAAAGCGAAAATTAAGTGCTAATTAATCGATTTCGATAGTTGGTTTAGACTCTAATAAGAAATTTTCGTCACTAAAACCCATTAGGGCCAGCATCATTAATTCCTCAATGGTAATCGGTGTTCCCATAGCAACTTTAAGACGCATTTTATCGGTTTTAGCTTCCATAAAATCAGTGACTGTATCACATGCTTTTGTGGCGTTAGTACTCATTAAAGCAAAACTTTCACTGCTTAGACACTCTTCACGCGTATCTTTGACGTGACTATCCCAAAACTCCTGTCTTTGTTTTTCTAATTCTGGCGTTGAGTCGCCTGGTAACATCTGTTGTTTAAAAGCTTGAATTGCAGGCTTCATAGCCCCTTTATTTTCGATAGTTAAGCTAAAGTCTTGTAGTTTAATAACCGAGGCTAAATTAAGTAAACTAAGCATATCAATTTCTTTATCAGCGCTATTGGCCGCATCATTAAGCAAGTTAATCGCTTGCATAAAGGCTGACGGGCTATCTGCGTTTAATTCAAAATCGATTTTAAACAAATTGGGAATTACAACGGTCGGTTTAAAATTTGAGCTTTGCTTATTATTGTCTAGATGCATAGACCAAGCGAGGTCTATGGATTTAGGTATAACAACATCCATGTCTTCAAACGTTTTATCTAATTCGTTTTGAAACTTATCACCTTTGACATCGACGAGATTCACAAAATCAAAATCAATTTCAAAGACATCCTCAGTTTCTTTGTAATTAGTTAAATTAAACTCATCTGCGGTAAATACTAAATCACCCTCATCGTCGATGAGCTTGACCCCTTTAACCTTAGCCTTACCAGTCGGAGTAGCCTCGATTTTGGAGTAAGTTAGTTTATTTTGAAGGTTATTTTTAACTAAAAACTGCTCAACCTCCTGCTCTGCCATACGTGAAGTGGTACCGCTTAAGAAATACCAACCGCCAACACCAATTACTATGGCAACTAAAAGCATGATTAATGCGTTTCTAAGTGTTTTAGACATGAATCTCCTCTTGTGTCTTTAAGTGTTTAAAAATAATATCGATGTATTTAATGATTTATCGCTTGCGTTGTTGTTTGCGATACTCCCACGGTTCGAGGGCATGTGGGTCACGCCATAGACCTAGCTGCTCTCGTTGAGCGGCTTCTTGTGCTTTAAAATAGCTATTATCCGTAACATATTGGGTATAAGCCCAAGCATAGCCATTTCTGACCATGTATAAATTGACGTTTTTATTAGCAATAAAGATCTCACCCAAGACACGTTTATAACGATCGATGCCGTCAACTTTAACGGTCACCTCTTTGGTAGCAATTAATTCCGATAAAGCATCTTTGGACACCTTAGAATAGGCTTGCTTAGTTTCTGGCGCATCAATTTGAGCTAGGCGAATGCGATGTTGAGTGTTGTTAGCGTCTAATATCGTAACGGTATCACCATCAGCAACTCGCACCACGCGTCCAACTAAATACTCCATTTTTGAAGGATCAGTGACGGTTGATGCAGTTTTTTGTGCCGTGGCTGGTTGAGTTTGTGTGTGCTCTTG